>NZ_LSSV01000072.1:0-3672 GCF_001658045.1 Dietzia sp. 111N12-1
CCACGGATATGTCAGGAGAGCCGGAAATCGGCGCCCCACCGGAACCGGTCGGTGAACGAGCACACGTCCCAGATCTCGTGGTTGGCCGCGTCGTCCATGTACTCCTCGGATTCCAGTCCGGTCACCGATTCGATGCTGTCCCCGACGAACGTCACCCACCGCGGCGGGTGCTGGGCGTGCAGCTTCGACAGGAACACGGGCAATCCGCTCGCTCCACCGGATGCCACGGTGCTCTCCCGGGTCACGTCGAGGAGGGCATCGACGGATCCGGCGGCGTCGACCAGCGCATCCCAGCCGTTGGTCGCCGCGAACCCGGCTTCGGCATCGGTGAGCAGGCGAAGGGTGCGCATGTGTCCGACGACTGTGCCGCCCTCGGTACGGACCTCGTCAAATGTCGAGCCCCAGCGCGATCCCGTCGCCATGATCGCGGAGATCCCGGTGCCGTTGAGAAACGGGCCGTCGTTGCGCCACGGCGCCTCGACGGGTGGCACGCGCCGGTGGGCGGCGATGTCGTCACAGACGATCTACAGGGCGACCTGCGCCGCCCCCTGCTGACCGTCGAGAACCTCGACGGCGAGTTCGACCCGCTCACCCGAGTCGGTCGGGAGTCTGGACACGCCGGCGGTCATCACGGTGATCGGTCCGTTCGCAGGACGCTTCTCGATGACCCGGACAGCGCCCCCGATCAGCTCGGGATACATCGAGGGATCCACCCCGAACGCATCGAAGACGTGCATCGGGAAAGCCTCGTCGGCGGTCATGGGCACAGTCTGGCAAGCGACCTGAAGCCCTGAAGGTGTCGAGACCGGTGCGCCGAGCCGGGACGCGTGAAAAGGGGTGCCGGCAGCTGCAGCCGTTCGGGTCGACGTGGCCGCCGGTGAAGTCGTCGTCGTCAAAAAACATCGCGGCCACGGATTCCGGGTCCGGCGACAGCTACCCCTGATGCTCGAGACGGGACCTGCGTCGAAGGGACTTGGGGGTCCTGCGGAGGAACACCGCGTCGGACTCATCGAAGGTCTCGGCCGTCCGCGGATCCGCCAGCGCCCACCCCAGGTACAGGTGCGGCATGATCGACGGCTCACGCCACACCCACACGCCGCGCATCGGCTCACCGAAGATCTCCACGCCACTGATCACATCGCGCTCGGCGAAGCTGTCGCCGAGGCGGATGGCCCTGTCGCGCTGCGAGGCCTCCAGAACCTCGTCGATCCACGCCGTCACCGCGGCGCGCTGGCGGCGCAACACCTCGGGCGGCACGATCGTCATGAACAGCGCCACATACACAAGCACCGGCCGCAGCCACCACGCCGGAAGGGAGGAGTAGTTCCTGCGGACCTCGGCTGCGGTCCCTGACGGAGGGCGATCGGCCAGCGATGGCACCCACAGATCGGCCAGATCGGGCCGGCGGCCGAGACGGTCGAATATGCCTCGCGGATCGCACGGCCAGGAAGACTTTACAGCCGTCGAAACAGCCTCTCCGCAAGGGGAGAAGCATTGTAGGGCCTTCGAAGTGGTTCGGCCCGGCGGCTCAGTGGGATTCGTCGTAGAGGGCCCGGGCTTCGAGGACGCTGGGGAGCTCGGACTCGATGATCGCCGTCAGTTGCTGGAGCGGATCGGCGACCCGGAGGCCGAGCGGGGCGAGTGCATAGGTGACGTGCGGCGGGATAGTGCTGTGCACCGTGCGGACGACCATGCCATCCCGTTCGAGGTCGCCCAGAGTCTGGGAGAGCATCCGGTCGCTGATGCCGTCGACGCGGCGCCGGACCTCACTGAAGCGCAGGGGCTCGTCGGCCAGCCGTAGCGCCACGATCGTGAGCGCGCCCCACCGGCCGGTGAGGTGCTGCAGGGCTCCCCGGGATGAGCAGCCCCGGGCGAACACGTCGGCCGGGAGGGGCTCGTGGGGCGCGTGGTCAGGGGAGGTCATACCCGCCATCATGGCATACGTAATTGCTAACAAATGGGTTGCGCTAATAGAAAGTTAGTGGCAAAGTGGGTGACGAATCACCAACCAACTAACCCAAGGAGTTCTTCCCATGCGTATCGCAGTAACCGGAGCAACCGGCCATCTCGGCGGTCTGGTCATCGACTCTCTGCTCGCCCGCGGCGTCGAAGCGTCCGACATCGTCGCCGTGGTCCGTGACGAAGCAAAGGCGGAGCCCCTCGCCGCGAAGGGCCTGAAGCTCGGCGTCGCCTCCTATGAGGACGAGGCGGCACTCACCGAGGCGCTCGAGGGCGTCGATCGACTCGTCCTGGTATCGGGTAGTGAGGTGGGCCAGCGCCTCGCGCAGCACACCAACATCATCAATGCCGCCAAGGCCGCCGGGGTCTCGCTGATCGCCTACACCAGCCTGCTCAACCTCGACACCTCCGAGCTGGGCCTGGCCCCCGAGCATCGTGGCACCGAGAAGCTGCTCGCCGACAGTGGAATCGACCACGTCCTGCTCCGCAACGGCTGGTACTGGGAGAACTACGCGTCCGCGCTCGACTCGGGACGAGCGGTCGGAAAATTCTTCGGCGCTGCCGGCGATGCGAAGGTCTCAGGCGCGGCCCGTCGCGACTACGCGGAGGCCGCTGCAGTGGTGGTGACCACCGACGGGCACGTCGGCAAGGTGTATGAGCTCGCCGGAGCGCCGGCTGTGACCTACCCGGAGATCGCTGCCGCGGTGGGCACCGTGATCGGAGCCGATGTCCAGTACGTCAACCAGGCGGTCGGGGAGTACGGGGAGACCCTCAAGGGCTTCGGTCTGCCCGCCGAGGTCGCGGAGATGTTCGCCGGGATGGACCCGGTGATCGCCGGTGGCGCCCTCTACTCGGACAGCACCGACCTGCAGGACCTCATCGGGCGCCCGTCGACCTCCGTGGCGGAGGCTCTCTCGCAGGGATGACGTCCTCGACGTAGTGCCGCGATGGGTCGGTGGCCCGCGTGGTTCCCCGCTCCACTGATGCTGACGAACGATGACGGCCCCGCTTCCTCCATGGGAAGCGGGGCTGTTCTGCTGGTAGTTGCCGCAGGCGAGGTGGCGTGCGGGGAAGTCGCGCGGCCCACCGTGCAGCGCAATCGTCCTCTGTAACGTGCTGGGGGAGCAGCAGTCGGTTCGCGGCGACACCGGCGTGACAGAGATCGGCGGAAGCAGATGGCGTCCCAGCATCAGTGGAGTTCAGCGTTCGAATGGAACCCGCCGGCGACCCCCGCTGAGATCGCGCTGGCGGAAGACGAGCACGGAAGGCCACTACCCGCGGCCTACGTCGCACTGGTGACAGTGCACAACGGTGGATTCACCCCGAGCAGCCTGAGCATCCTCGAGGTGGAGGAGATCGTCCAGCGAAACGCGGACTATGAAGTGTCGGAGTACATGCCCGGATACCTCATGATCGGCGACGACGGAGGCGGTACGGCAATCCTGCTCAACGAGGGGGACGGGCGCATCTAAGAAGTCGACATGGGGGTCATGGACGAGAGTGAGGCGACGCTGAGTGCGCACTCGCTCGACGAACTCCTGGAGTTCGGCACGGGTCTTGCCGATCGGGGTCCCCGGGCCAGCTGACCTACCGGGATTCGGCTGGGTGCGGGTCAACGACTAGCGTCCAGGGAAGGTGGCGTCCAGAGCTGGTGACGAGAACCGGCGCCACCGCACACAGGAGGACTGAGAGGTTCCGCCAGTAGGTCATGGT
>NZ_LSSV01000073.1:0-3071 GCF_001658045.1 Dietzia sp. 111N12-1
TCCGACGTCCCCGGAACATTCACCGGCCGCCACTAATCGCCGGATGCAGGGGTTCGTCTCCAACTGGCGGTGCGGTCGAAGAACGGACACTGTCCTGGCCTCCGAGCGACGCCTCAGAGATCGTGTTCATTTCCCGCGGTTGCTCTACTACCGGAGGCGTCTGAACGACTATCCGTGCTTGATGTCCGCCAAGGCTGGGCGCTTTGCGGTTCGTCGCACCGTCGCCTGGCGAGGATCCGGCAGTAGGCAGTTGTTCCATGCAGGGATGGCCCGGGGCACCAGAGGGCGTCGGCGAGGTCGCTACTTATCGATCGAGCGTGGCACCTCGCCGAACCGGGGGGCCCTGACGACACTCCCTCGTAAACCCCGATCGGGGAGATTTGCTCAGAGAACCATGGATCGGAAGCGTCCGCGACTCCGAGATCGAGGGGATCCGATCGGCGCGGAGGGACAACGGTGTTCCTTTTCCCGAACGGCCCACTGGACATGGGATGGGGAAGTCGGCGGACAGTGGTGCGTTGCTCGAGCCCCTGCTCGATGCCGGGCTGGACGGGAGCGCAGGGACCGCTTTTGTGGATGTAGATTCCGCCGGGACTGATGTTGGCGCCGCCTCTATCCTCGACTCCCTCTCCGCCACCAGAAGGGCGCCCGCCGAGCCGATCTCGGGCGGCAGCGTGACGGTGCCCTCGCCCTCGGCGCAGAACGCGGACTCATGATCAGCGGTCGGTGACGGCGGGCTGAACCCCCGGGACGCGCGTGGGATCGTCATTGCAGGATCGGACGAAGGCAGTCGCCGGTCCACATTTCAGCACCGAGGACGGCGAGCTCACCGGGCTAGCAATCGCATCGCACGGGGGCTGTCTCGGCCGAATCGAGGTCCAGTTCGAGGGCCATGGCGATGGTACGTGCGTATCAGCCGTGTTCCTGAGAATGACAAGGGTCAAGCCCAATTGGCCCCGCTGTGCTGTTTTGATTTGGCCCCACCCTCGTGATGGGTTGGGGGTGGGTGTGCCGGTGGTCGGCGTCCCGGTCGCGGCTCCCATTCGGATCGGGGGACTACGGGGCCGACGAGACGGGTGACCCGGATCCCGGTGACCGCGGATCGTTCTCGCCCGACGGCATCATCGGCGCCAGCGTCATGAATGAGCGCAGCGCGGTCCATGATCACGACCGGTCGGATGAACGGTCGCAGTGCAGACCACCTCGCGGTGCAACCGACACCGCGGAGAATGCTGGTTTCTCTCAGATCTCTACGTCTATCGTCGTGGCAAGTGATCGGACGAATGCCTGCACGCTCTCGAGTCGGGTCTCCCAGGAGTCGTCGAGTGCGGCTTCCAGGGCGGGCACGCCCGGTCTCCAGATCGGCAGACCTCGGTGTTCCGAAACCGTCTCTGGCCTCCCCCGGCATTTGGTGTGTCGTCGGTCGCGATGTGTCAGACGTACTTGTCACGGAAGATCGTCCGCGGTCGATCAGTGTGGTTGGGCCCAGCATGTCTGTGGTCGGCGCGCGGGAGACGCGTACAACTCAGACCGACGAGCAGATTCGCGCGCGGGACATCCCTCACGCGGTACCAGCCGATGCCGCGGAACGGGTCGCAGACGGCCGACCAGCTCTGCTTCAAGCGAGACGCCGGCACCCCGATCGAGTACCTCCCGCATGCCCGACCAGGTCGGCCGCATGGCTACAGCCCGGAAGAAGGCTGAGATCCTCTGTCCCGAGAACTCACGAATGCACCGGTTCTTCGATTGCGGTCCGGTGCCGGTGGACCCCGGATCGTGTCGACTGCTCTCCCAGGTCGGTTACGCCGCCGGCGTGCCCAAGTGCTAGCGGCCAAGCCAATCTCCCTGTAGGCGGACACGTAATTCCCTGCTGACGGGCAGTTGATCTCCCTGTCCGTGGCCAAGGGATCGGGCCGAGTCGCCACCGTGGAGCTTCCGGCATCCGGCCGTGTACTCGCGCGTCGCCCGCCCCCGGACCAAGTGGTCGGGGACCGCTGCGTAGACCCCCAACCCCTCCTGCGCAGGGACGTGCTCGCGCATCGGGCGAACAGGACCAACTTCGGCGAGGCCGCCTGCCTCGTCCTCCCCGATACACGCGAATTCGGCAAGACCCAATTGGCTGTCGCGATCGGACTCAGAGCGAACGCCGGTGGCTACCCAGTGCAGTTCGACACCGCGGACGTATGGCAGTCCGGGTTTCCTGCGACGCAGACCGAGAGCCATCTCGAATCCGAGGTGAGTGAGCTACGGCCCCGCACGTCGCTCGTCATCGACGATGTCGGCCATACCCGTTCGACACCGGTGCAACGAAACGGCGCTGGCAGCTCGAGGCCCACCGTCACGAGCGAAGGTCGAACCCCGCCGCCTCGAAGAGGGCGCAGTGCGACTGGGGACACAGCGTCGCCGAGACGGTCTCGCCGGTCGCGGATATCGAACTTCGTCCACCATGCCGAGATCCGACCGCTCGGCGAACACTCCCACCCGGGCGGGAGGTGTCGCGACACCACGACCGCACAGACCCGCGACCAGTGGGGGTGGGGTCAGTAGCTGCCCGCTACGTAGGTGGCGTTACGCGTCCGCCTTTGACACCCCGTCCCGAGCGGGGGGTCGGGCGCCACGGATTACACCGGTTCCCGATTGGGACTCCTCCTTGGGCGCGGGGCCCAGTGTGGTCATCTCGGCTGGCTTGTTCACCTAGCGAGGCCGTTCCGACGAGAGCCCTCCAGTATCCACGCAGCAGGACGACGGTGAAGGGTCCGTTGGAAGGGGCCAGCATCGCCCCTCCGCCGAACGAGCCGTATTCCACCGGGCGGGCTGGGTTCTTTAGAAACCGCCGGCCACCGCCCGGTCGGGCGTACATCGTGACATCCGCAGGGCAGGCGACACGCCGATGGACTCGGCGGGCGATACAGCGGGTCTTACTCGAGAGCCCGCAGTGGCGGCAGTAGCGCGATCCCAACGGCGCCCCGGACGGACCGACGCGGCTCGATGCAGTGAAAAAGCGACCTACCTGCGGAAACAGGCCCGATTTGGTTTCGTCGACACTCCCGTGTAACTTTATCGGAGCCGCC
>NZ_LSSV01000074.1:0-2975 GCF_001658045.1 Dietzia sp. 111N12-1
GCGGGTCTTTCGCGAACCAGGTCGCCTTAGACTCAAACCGTCAACGCAACACCAAGCAATTTATGGTGGAGGTGGACGATGGCTAAGATTGGCCGGCCCGGACTGCCGCCGGAGGAACGGCAGCGGGTCTGGGATATGTGGAAGGCGGGGTCGTCGATCAGTGAGATCTCGCGATCGGTCGACTCGCCGCCGGGTTCGGTGTTTTCGATCCTGCGGCCCAAGGGCGGGATCTATCAGTCGCCGCAGAAGCGCCGGGCGGGGACATTGAGTCTGTCCGATCGGGAGGAGATCTCCCGCGGTCTGGCGGCGGGCGACTCGTACCGCCAGATCGGTCGCCAGCTGGGACGGCCTGCGTCAACGATCAGCCGAGAAGTCGGGCAGAACGAGGGTAGGGAGCGCTATCGCGCCATCGACGCAGACGACCGCGCCTGGCGCCGGGCCCGGCGTCCTCAGAAGCCCAAGCTGGCCACGAACCCTGTACTGCGAGGCTACGTCGCTGCACGCCTGAAAGAGGAATGGTCTCCGGAACAGATCGCTGGTCGGCTGAAGAAGCAGTACCCAGCCGGGTCGCGGATGCTGATCTCGCACGAGGCGATCTATCGGTCGCTGTACATCCAATCCTGGAATGTGCTGGACAAGTCGTTACAGAAGCAGTTGCGCACCGGCAGACCGATTCGTCGCGCGGTCAGCAACACCACCTCCGGCCAGTGGCGCTCGCAGATCAAAGACGCCGTGTCGATTGATGCCCGTCCAGACGACGTCGCGGACCGCGCTGTTCCAGGTCACTGGGAAGGCGATTTGATAATCGGATCGGCGCAGTCCCAGATCGCCACGGTCGTGGAACGCTCCAGCCGCTACACCTGCTTAGTCCAGGTCGACTCACGCCATGCGTCCTCTGTTACTGAAGGACTGTGCCGGGAGCTGTCGGCGCTCCCGGAGACGATGTCTCGCTCCCTGACGTGGGACCGCGGCATGGAGCTGGCCGGACACAAAGACGTCGCCGCCGGCACCGGGATCAGCGTGTACTTCGCCGACCCACACTCGCCCTGGCAGCGCGGCACCAACGAGAACACCAATCGCTGGCTTCGTCAGTATTTTCCGAAGAAGACAAGCATGAACGGCTACTCCCAGGCTGACTTGCACCGAATCGCGGAGAGATTGAACAACCGGCCCCGGAAAACCCTCGACTACGACACTCCCGCCGAACGCTACGCCGCCCTGTTGCATTGACGATTTGAATCCAAGGCTACTTTTTTTGCGAACTCCACCTCCATCCGGGCGTGCTTCACTTCTTCGCGAAGGCGCTCGAGTTCCGCCCGCTCGTCCTCATTCAACGGGCGGTCAGACTCACCGTTTCCCTCGTCTCGAGTCTTCTTCACCCATTTCCCCAACGTCATCTCGTGAACGCCGATACTGCGTGCAACTTCGGCGATCGCACGGCCATCATCGATGACCAAACTTACCGCGTTGGCCTTGTACTCGGCAGTGAAGCTCCGACGAGTAGATCCCATAATCCGCTCCCTCTATCTTGGGGGAACTCACCGCTCATCACCGGGTGTCCACCAGAGCGGGAACGGTCCACTAGCACCCTGCGACACCCCGCGCGTCCCCACCTGCGCGCCCGTCCGTCCCCGCCCCTCGCGAGCACGGGCGGGGGCCCGCGTCTTCGCGGGAAGGGCCCGGCCGGGACCGACACGTGACCGGGCCCGGCATGTTAGGGACGCGTTTCGGATAGCGGGGTTCTGCTGATCGGGTAGCGAGAGGACGAGCATCGGGTAGCGCCGGTCGGGGGCATCCAGCGACTTCGGGTCCGATTTCGGCCGGGCTCATCGATGCCGCCTGCCCGGGCCGTGACGCCGTACGCGGCAATCGTCTTCGCCGGCCGCCGCGATCTCCCGCCGCGAGCACACGGCGACGATCTCGCTGAACCTATGCCCGGTCGGCGCCAACGTCATGGTGGCCTTGTAGGCGGCCACTCAGGCCTGATCCACCGAGGGAGAGTGGGGTGTGAGCGTGGCGTAGGGCGAGGTTTCCCTTCTGGGCAGGGAGAATGGTGGTTACTGAAATCGCCAATCGTCCCCCAGAAGGGTCACCTCGCGAGTGAAATCCTCTCACACGATCTGTCCGGTGTTCGATGATGCGAACCTGGTGTCGGAGTCTGGTCTGGTGCCGACGAAGCGGTTGGCCGAGTCGGCCGGTCTGCATGGTCTTCTGGACCTGCGGCTGAGCGTTGCTTCGCCGAACGCGGCGGCCAAGGCCTCGAGCGTGGTGGGCGGGATGCTCGCCGGCGCTGACAGCATTGACGATCTAGATCTGTTGCGCCACGGCGGGATGGGGCGGTTGGTCTCCGGCGTGCGTGCCCCGTCCACGCTGGGCACATTCCTTCGCTCGTTCACTCAACGGGCACGTGCAACAACTCGATGCCGTCGGCGCAGCGGTGCTGGCGGGGCTGCAAGCACGAGTGCCGCGGCTTGTGGCCGGTGGCGGTGCCGGCGAAGAGCTCACATTCATCGATGTCGATGACACTGTGCGCGAGGTCCACGGTTACGCCAAACAGGCCGCCGCCTACGGCTACACCCGGGTGCGCGGTCTGAACATCCAAGTTGCCGCACTGAGCACCTCGCAGAGTGCGCCGGTGATCGCCCGGGCGCGACTGCGCAAGGGCAACTCGGCCTCCGCGGCGGGGGCGGGCCGGCTGCTGGCGCAGTCGGTCAACACCGCCCGGGCCGCGGGGGTTCGTGGCCAGATTTTGTGCCGGGCGGACTCGGCCTACTACGGGTGGGCGTTCGTGGGCACCGCCCTGCGCCACCAGGTGGGGTTCTCTGTCACCGCCCGGATGGATCCCAAGGTCAAAGCCGCGATCGCCAGCATCGAAGAGAAAGCCTGGAAGCCGATCGCCTACCCCAACGCCGTCTACGACCAGGCCGAGCAGCGCTGGATCTCCGACGCCGAGGTCGCCGAAGTGCCGTTCGTCG
>NZ_LSSV01000075.1:0-2817 GCF_001658045.1 Dietzia sp. 111N12-1
GCGCCTTGTTCAGCAGTCTCCTAGGTTGATTGAGGGCAGAAGCTTGTTAATTTGGCTCAGAAGGCGGGGGCGATGAATCTTGATCGCGAGGGCGTGCCACCGCTCGTGTTCGCGCAGTTACTTGAGAGCCCAGTTCTGGAGCAAGACGCCGTTGCACGGTTTCGCGAGATCATGGATCGTGAGCGAAGCGACGTCGAGTCACTTCTCGCCATCAACGCCCAAGTTCCCCTGCGGTGGATCAGGGAAGCCTTGCCCGACCTCGACGTTGACCAAGCAACGACCCTCGGTTTGGCGTTCGCCCAGCATGCTCATCTGACGTCCTTCGGACCATTAAGCGTCCCACTAGTAAGCGCAGGTTCCGCAGGCGAGATATTGGAATTGCTTGCCTACCTGCCGCTGATAACTCCAGCCCTGAGTGCGCAGTTCTACGCAGGTGGACACGGAGTGTCTGTCGCGCTCAATGGGCAGACGGGCGATCGAGTCCTAGACTCCCTAGTGGTCACCTACTGTGGTGCGGTCCTGCTGAGGCTGCTGAATATACTCGTTGGCGATGCACCAGACATCACACTCTCACTGGGTTGGCCCGCTCCGGAAGGTCTGCCCGTGGATCAGGATCGGTTAGCTGGTCGCCTGGTATTTGACGCTTCACTGTCCATTCTGCATTTTCCCGTTGACGCGGTCAATCACGTCTGCCGGTTCTCTGACCCCGTGGCGTATCGACTCGCTATCAGTGACTTGCAGCGAAGGCTCGACGAGCGGAGTAAAATCGCCTCGTATTCGGACAAGGTGAGACGTCTGATAGAGAAGCGTCCCGCAGATTGTGGAAGTCAGTGGATTGCAGACGAACTCTCCATCTCTACGAGCACACTTAAGCGGCGCCTCTCTGAGGAAGGGATGACCTATCGCGGACTGCGCCAGTCGGTCATTCGTGAGTACGCGATTCTTCGTTTACTGGACGGATCTGTGTCCGCGAGCGAGATCGCCACGGACCTCGGATATAGCGACCTCGCCAGCTTTTCACACGCTTTCAAGCACTGGACCGGCCACCCGCCGACGGGGTTCCGTCGTAGGTAGCGCTGCCACTTGGTTGACTCGTACAGGGCAACTGGCAATGCACGGTGCCTTCAGCTTCGCCCTTTCTTTGGGCGTGGCGTTCAATAGCTTCAGGCTCCGCCGACACCCTCGACGTATTCGGGCCTGGTGCTCGCGGCGGTGAGTTTGGCCTAAGCCCTCGAGTTTCTCTGTGACTGCAAAAAGTGTTCAACCTCGACCACGATGAACAGGGCAGTGGCAGTAATAACAGTGCGGCCCTCTGCATCCTCCATCGTGGACTTGAGGTCCAATTTCCGGCCATCGCGAGACCGAACTGCAGCGCGCAGGATGTACGGGGTGTCGAGTAGTGCTGGCGCAAGATACTCGAGCTCGAGACGGCGCGTCACGGCGAGCTCGCCGACCGAATACAGCAAGAAGCCGAAGAGGTCGTCAATCACGGTCGCTACCGCGCCGCCGTGTGCAATGCCCGGTGCCCCGACGTGGCGCTGGTCGAACTGGTGGTGTGCGACGACGCCGTCTCCGTCACGCCGTACCGAGAGGAAGTGACCATTCGGGTTCTCTGGTCCACAGCCAAGGCAGTTGGGGTGGTGGGGAGGAAGCTCGGAGGAACCGGATTCCATGCGCGTGAACGAGGCCACCCAGTTGTCGATATCGGTACCTATCGGCTCGCCGGCCTTGTCGCGAAATGTGTCCATGTCCAGACCTTCCTGTCGATGAAGTTGTACTGGGTGCGATACCTCGGCTTGTGGCGACGGAGATATCGCCGACACCCGCACGTCCGACCCGTGACCCAACCTTTGACCGGGACGTCCAAGGGGCCCTGAGGCCCGATGCGGGTGGCCTGAGCAACTGGCTGTCGACGGCACGATAGTCAGGTCGACAAGGCCGACTGAGCCGGGACACCTTGTACTGTACGAACATACAGTAAGCGGTACCGACGTATAGTCTAGTTTGGGGTCCGTAGGCTCGACCGCAACTGAAGGGGAACCGCGTGAATCGTTCCGCACCAGGCGCCGCGGGCCAGGATCTCACTGCCAAGGCGCGCATCCGCAACGCCGCACTGGATCTCTACGCCGCCAACGGCGAGGACGGCACTTCGTTGCGAACCGTGGCAACCGCGGCCGGAGTGACGGTGGGTCTCGTGGTCCATCACTACGGCACGAAGGACGGCCTTCGCGAGGCGGTCGAGCGACTGGTCGTAGAGCATTTCGCTACCGCACTTGCCTCGGCGCCCGTGGACATCCCAGGCGCCGACATCGCCCGGATCCGCAACGACGCGGTTGCCGACATGCTGGTCAGGCGTCCCGAGGTGGTGAACTACCTGCGCCGCTCATTGCTAGATCCCGGCGGTCAGCGAGGTGAGTTACTCGAGCGACTCACCGAGCTGACACACCGGGAAGTGGCGGCTATGCGGGAATCTGGCGCGGCGTCCAGGGTCCGCGCCGATGCTGTCCAGGTGGTCGACGTCATCGTCACTCAGCTGGGCCGCTTGTTCCTCCAGCCGCTCGTGGACTCGATGTGGTCCCATCTTGGGACGTTCACCCACACCGGAGGCCACGACAAGCCGGAGCTGAGTGTTCGCGTCACCGAGACATTGGCAACCGGTCTCCCCCACAGTGGACTCCACTCTTAGGGGCAAGAGAACGAGATCCTGTGGCACGCCGTTGCCTCTCTGTCGCAGGTGAACCCGCTAGATGTACTGACCACGGACGTTGTGTCACCGGTCGGCATGGCGGGATGACATGAGGAAGACCTCCGTGTGAG
>NZ_LSSV01000076.1:0-2814 GCF_001658045.1 Dietzia sp. 111N12-1
CCGGCCGGAGTCCCGTGACGCCGTCAATGCGCTCCATGCTGCCGGTGCGCAAGTCGTCATGATCACCGGCGATGCTCAGGCCGTCGCTGACACCGTCGCCGCCGAGCTCGGCATCGACCGGGTCTTCGCCGGGGTCCGGCCCGAGGACAAGGCCGCCAAGGTCGCTCAACTCCAGCACGAGGGCCGCAAGGTCGCCATGGTCGGCGACGGGGTCAACGACGCCCCGGCGCTGGCCCAAGCCGATGTGGGCATCGCCATCGGCGCCGGGACCGACGTGGCGATCGGCTCCGCCGGGGTAATCCTGGCCAGCTCGGATCCCCGCTCGGTGCTCTCGGTCATCGAACTCTCCCGCGCGAGCTACCGCAAAATGAAGCAGAACCTGTGGTGGGCCGCCGGATACAACCTCGCCGCCGTGCCTCTCGCCGCTGGAGTGTTAGCCCCGATCGGATTCGTGCTGCCCATGAGCGTCGGCGCCATCCTCATGTCGCTCTCGACGGTCGTTGTTGCCCTCAACGCCCAGCTGCTACGCCGCCTCGACCTGAGTCCAGAATCCGTCACACGAGCGATGGAGCGAGGATAACCACAATGATCACCACCGACACCTCTCGGCGACGAGTCGCATCCGCGTTGCTTGCTGCCGCCGCGTTGACTCTCGCCGGCTGCTCGACCGGACCCGCCGACAACGCACCGACGGGAACGCCAACCGCGTCGTTGGAGTCCTACGGACTCGCCGGTCTCGATGCGCCCCAGATCATCGAGAAACTCGACGCCATGCCGGTCGCTGATAGGCCTGACGATCTGATCGCCTCGGTGCAGCCGAACGAACTGGTCTTGACCAGTGGCGATGAGAGCCTCGCAACAATTCCGATGCCAGATGACCAGTTCTATCTGGCAGTGGCGCCCTACGACACCAGCACCCACCCCTGCCAATTCCACAGCCTGACCACCTGCCTCGGCGAGATAGCTACTGAAGAGATGCACGTCACCGTCACCGATACCGCCACCGGAGACATCCTCATCGATGAATCACGCACCACCTATGACAACGGCTTCCTCGGACTCTGGCTCCCCCGGGACGTCACCGGCGTACTCACCATCGACTACGACGGCAAATCGGCCACTGTTCCGATCGCCACCGGAGACCAGGACCTCACCTGCCTGACCACCATGAGACTCGCCTGACAACCCCCCGCCGGGTCGCGGCCACCGGCTGGCAGGGAAGCCAGGTGCGTCCCGCATGGGCCACAGCTCCGCCAGTCAGAGGTAGTGGCAGATCGTTTCGGCTTGGCAGGTCGCAGGGTCCACTGTGCGGTTGGCGGTCTGGAGCTGGGTGACTGTCTGACGCAGCTGCAAGAGGTCGGCTATCTGCTGGTCGATCTCGTCCAGTCGAGTCACCAGGAGCGTGTCGACGTGAGCGCAAGGTGCCTGTCCGTCATCGCGAATCCGGAGGATCTCACCGATGCGGGCAAGCGATAGTCCCGCGCTCTGGCCCCGCCGGATGAAATCGATCCGGGAGATCGCGTGCTCGGGGTAGTCACGGTAACCGTTGAGGGTTCGTTGTGGGGGCGGGAGCAGGCCCACGGATTCGTAGTAGCGAAGGGTTTTCGGAGTGGTGCCCGCCGTGGCAGCCAGTTCGCCGATCCTCATTGAATCTACCGTTCCTTCGAGACCGCCTGGTTTGACCTTCCAGTGTGCTGGAAGGTCCATCCTAATGAGCGAAGAAAGAGAGGGGCCATCTGATGGAACCGGGTTTCGAATTCGATTTGGCGGTGGTGGGCTCCGGCGGGGCAGCCATGGCGGCCGCTATCACCGCGCGGCAGGCCGGCAGGACGGTGCTGGTGATCGAGCGCGGCACCATCGGCGGCACCTGCGTGAACATCGGGTGCGTCCCGTCCAAGGCGCTGCTGGCCGCTGCTGGCACCCGCCAGGCCGCACTGACCAATCCCTTCCCCAGGGGTCCCCACCCTCGCCCGGGACGTTGATCTGGGAGCGCTGGTCAGACAAAAGGACCAGCTGATCACCCAGCTGCGAGGGACCAAGTACGCCGACGTCGCGGACGCCCATGGCTTCGAAGTCCGCCGCGGGGAGGCATCCTTCCTCGATCCCGACACTCTGGTCATCGATGGGGATCCGGTGGCGGCCGGATCGGTGGTGCTGGCCACCGGAGCAGAACCGGCACGACCGAAGGATGTAGCCGGGCTGGGCGAGGTGGAGCATCTCACCTCAACCACAGCCATGGAATTGACTGAACTGCCCGAGTCCATGATCGTCATCGGCGGCGGCTATGTCGGTATCGAACAGGCCCAGCTCTTCGCCCATCTGGGCACCCGGGTGACCATCATCGGCAGGATCACCCCGGCCGCCGAACCGGAGATGGTCGCCATCCTGCGCCAGGCCCTGGCCCAAGACGGGATCACGGTAGTCGAAGAGCACGCCACCACTGTCGACCGGCAGCACGCACAAGTCAGGGTGCGCACAGCGTCGGGCCGAAACCTCTGCGCTGAGCACCTCTTGGTGGCCACCGGGCGTCTCCCTTCCACAGCTCGCCTCAACCTGCCAGCCGCAGGCATCACCACCGACCCGGACGGATTCATCCTCGTCGATAAGCATCAGCGCACCACCAACCGGCGGGTCTTCGCCGCCGGAGACGCCACCACGGCACCCCAGTTCGTCTACGTCGCTGCTGCCACTGGGAAGGCCGCCGCCGTCAACGCTCTTCGGACCGATCCGCAGGCCCCAGCCGAGGTCGTCGATTACACCGGACTGCCGACGGTGATCTTCTCCCGCCCCCAACTAGTGGGCATCTCCGTTAGT
>NZ_LSSV01000077.1:0-2667 GCF_001658045.1 Dietzia sp. 111N12-1
TGTCAAGGGACATTGGGATCTCCCTGTGGGCGGTCAGTTCATCTCCCTGCTCGCGGACAGCTGATCTCCCTGTGCGCGGTCAGTTCATCTCCCTGGTGGTCGGTTAGTGCAATGGGACCACCCCCTTGCCGGCGGTGGCTTCGGCGAGCCGGAGGGAGGTGCCCTCGGTGATGATGACGTGGGCGTGGTGCAGGAGTCGGTCCACGGCGGCGGTGGCCAGGGTTTTGGGCATGAAGGTGTCGAATCCCGCGGGGTGCAGGTTGCTGGTGACCGCCAGGCTGCGGCGTTCGTAGGTGGCATCGACCAGGCGGTAGAACGCCTCTGCGGCGGCTTGACCCGCGGGCAGCATCCCGATGTCGTCGACGACGATGAGCTCGGCGCGGGTGATGCGGGCGATGACTTTGCCGGCGGAGCCGTCCACGTTGGCGCGTGCCAGGGCTTCAGTCAGCGATTCGAGGGTGAACCAGGAGACCCGCATGCCGGCGTCGATGACGTTGTGGGCCAGGGCCTCGACGAAGTGCGTCTTTCCGGTGCCTGAGGGGCCACTGATGGCGAGGTTCTCGGCTCGGTGCACCCATTCCAGTCCGGCGAGCGCTGACTGGGTCGGCGCGGGGATGGAGGAGTCGGCTTCGCGCCAGGAGTCGAACGTCTTGCCGGCGGGGAGTCCGGCCGCCTTGCGGCGGGCGGCTTTGGTGGCCTCGTCTCGTCCGCGGATCTCCTCGGCGAGCAGGACCCGCAGCAGTTCGGTGGGGTCCCAGCGTTGGGCCCGGGCGGTGGCCAGGACCTCGGGGGCGGCGGCCCGCAGGTAGGGCATGCGCATTCGTTTGAGTACCGAGGTCAGGTCCTCGGGCAGTGGCACCGCCGGCGTGGTGGTCGGTGTGCTCATCGGCCGGTGTCCTTTCGGGTGCCGAAGCCGGCCCAGGCTCCTGTCCCAGGCTGAGCGGAGTGGGCTTCGTCGGCGATGACCAGGTCCGCACCGGTCGCGCCGGTGGCCAGGTGCCGGACGATCGCTGCGACGTCGCCGTCGGCGAACCGTCCGGCCGCGGCAGCAATCCCCAGTGCTTCGTCCACGTCGTCGGCACCGACCAGGGCGGCCAGCTCGACGGCGTCGACCATCTTGGCCCGGATCCGCGAGGTCCCGGCGGCGGAGGCCTCGATCAACCAGGACTGGGCTCCATCGCCCAAGGCCAGGAACTCCTTCTCGGCCTGGGAGCGAGCCTTGGGCCGGGGTGGGCGCGGTGCCCCGTCGGGCTCCTGCGGGTGATTGGGGTAGTGGCCCAGATCGATGCGCGGCGTGCCCGGGGTGGACAAGTGGTGCCGCGCCACCTCGCACAGTCCCCGCCGATCGGCGACCCAGTCCGGGGCCACGGGCAGCCGGTCGAGGTCGGCGACGATGACCAGGTCCATGCCGTCGGCGCGGACCCACACCTCAGCGCCGACCAGTCCCGGCGGGGTGGAGTAACGCACCGACCCGAACCGGATGGTCTGATCGGTGCCCACGGTGCGGGTCTGGCCCAGCGCCATGGTGTGCGGCGCCGCCGGCAGTACATGCAGACGACGACGTTCATCGATCAGCGCCTCATTCGGGACCCTTGCCGATTCACGATGCTTACGGGAGTTGACCTTGGCGCAGAACTGCTCGCATGCTGCCTCGAGCTCGGCGAACGAGCCGTACTGCTCCCGCAGGTTCGCCTCGGTGGGCACCACATCGGCCTTAGCCAACCGGACGGTGGACTCGGTGCCGCCCTTGGACTCCGGATCGAACGGCACACAGGTGTGCACCTGGGTGCCGTAGTGACGTGCGGCCTGGACGATCTGCGGATGACGCACCGGCACACCGGCGACGTGATCCACGCTGACCGTCTTGGCGTTGTCGGTCAGCACGTAGGTCGGCACCCCGCCCACGCGGCGCAGGGTCGCATCCAGGCAAGCGATCAGCGTGGGCAATTTCTGGTCCCACACCGGGATCACCACCCGGAAGCGGGACCACGCCAACCAGGCGCAGAACAGCAACGTCGAGCGCAGGACCCCGTCCGGGCCGGGGACCTTCGGCCCTTCGCCCCAGTCGAACTGCAGCCACAGGCCCGGCTCGGTGATCCACGGCCGGTAGGTGCGCTGATGCCCGGCCCGCCACGCGGCCTTGACCTGCGCCACCGCCCGCCTGGTCGTGCGCTCGGTCCCGGTGAACCCCATCGCCACCAGCCGTTCGTGGACGATATCGGCGCGGACCTTGCCGTTGCCGCGCTCGACCCACTCCTCGATCTTGGGCATGTGCTCATCGAGCATCCGCGGACGGCGGCCCGCGCCGGTCACCGGACGCCCCTGGTCACGAGCGGCGACGTACCGCCGCACGGTCTTGGGATCCACACCCGCCAGCTGCGCGGCGGAGTGCGCACTTTCAGTGGCGTCGTATGCCTCGAGAATTTCCATGATCTCCCTGTCAGACTTCTTCATGCGTCCCTCCGGTGGAACAGCGCTCATAGGTGGTCGAAGACCTCGAGCACATCCCCGGAGGGGCGCTTTTCGCGGGACCGACACGGCCCGATCCCTTGGCCACGGACAGGGAGATCAACCGACCGTCAGCAGGGAAGTACGTGTCCGCCTACAGGGAGATTGGCATGGCCGCTAGCACGCAGCCAGGTGTCCTGCTTCATGTCCAGCGTTGGC
>NZ_LSSV01000078.1:0-2795 GCF_001658045.1 Dietzia sp. 111N12-1
CCAGGCCCGCTGTGGAGGGCGGGTTGCATCGCCCCGGGTTTGATGGAGACATCGATTACCCGGGAAGGGATCATTGGGAATATGGGAGCACCTCGCAAGTACCCGGATGAGCTTCGTGAACGCGCGACGCGGATGGCGCTGGAAGCACTGTCCGACCCCGACCGCTCGCATGGTGCGATCGTGCGTGTCGCCGAGCAGCTCGGCGTGCACCGCGAAGCACTACGGACCTGGGTCCGCAAAGCCCAGGCCGAGGGCCAGGACGCCTCGTCGGTCTCGGCTGATCGCGACGCCCGCCTGGCCCAGCTGGAGAAGGAAAACCGCGAGCTACGGCGGGCGAACACGATTTTGAAGCAGGCGTCGGCTTTTTTCGCTGCGGAGCTGGACCGTCCANCAGCCGATCTGCGACGCACTGGCCGAGACCAGCGCCGCGATCGCGCCTTCGTCCTACTACGCCGCCAAGACCCAGCCGCCCTCAGCGCGGTCGGTTCGCGACGCCGAACTGACGGCCGCGATCACCACGATGTACGAGGAGAACTACCACGTGTACGGAGCCCGGAAGATGTGGAAGGAGCTGGGCCGCGCCGGCCACCAGGTCGCCCGCTGCACCGTCGAACGCCTCATGAGAGCCGAAGGCCTCAAAGGGGTCCAGCGGGCCAAGTGGCCGCGCACCACCCGGCCAAGGGCTGAGACTGAGCGGCCCGCTGACCTGGTGGAACGCAAGTTCGTCGCCGCGCGCCCGAATCAACTTTGGGTCGCCGACATCACCTACATTCGCACGTACGCCGGGTGGGTGTACGCGGCGTTCATCATCGACGTCTACTCGCGGATGGTCGTCGGGTGGCAGCTGTCCAAGAACTTGTACACCGATCTGGCCCTGGACGCGCTGAACATGGCGATCTGGCAGCGCACCCACACCGGCGACGACCTCAGCGGACTGATTCATCACAGCGACCGCGGCGTGCAAGGCAGATTCAACTGGTCGTCGCAACACCCCAGGTAATGGAGGTGGATTGTGGGTAGGCCTGCAGGATGGATGAAGGAGCTCACGGGAAGGTCGGCGTTGAAGTCGCCGGGCCGGCCCTCGCACCGTCGTGAGGTGGAGCGGTTGTTCTGGAAGCAGATCGCCACGGGGGTCACCAGCGAGCAGGCCGCCGCGGCGGTCGGCGTGTCGAGTGCCGTCGGCACGCGGTGGTTCCGCCATCGTGGTGGCATGCCGCTACACCTGGCCACGGATGTGTCCTCCCGGTACTTGTCCTTCTTTGAGCGCGAAGAGATTGCGGTGATGGTCGCCGAGGGTAAGGGGGTACGTGAAATCGCCCGCACACTGGATCGCGCGCCGTCGACGATCTCGCGCGAACTGCGCCGCAACGCTGCCACTCGCGGCGGCAAGCTCGAGTACCGGGCATCGGTTGCGCAGTGGAAATCGGAGATCTTCGCCGCCCGCCCCAAAGAGGCGAAGCTGGTCGGCAACGAGCCCCTGCGCGAGTACGTCCAGGACCGACTGGCCGGCAGGATCACCGACAGTGACGGAGCCCCGGTCGACGGGCCGGAGGAAGCAAAATGGGCGGGCCGCAACAAGCCGCATCGAGGCGATCGCCGGTGGGTCAAGGGCTGGAGCCCCGAGCAGATCAGCAACCGCCTGAAGGTCGACTTCCCGGAAGATGAGTCCATGCGCATCTCCCACGAAGCCATCTACCAGGCGCTTTACATCCAAGGGCGAGGTGCTCTCAAGCGGGAACTCGTGACCTGCCTGCGCACGGGCCGCGCTCTGCGGGTGCCGCGCGAGCGCACCCGTTCGGCCACGTGGGCGCACGTGAACGACAGAGTCCTGATCAGTGAGCGCCCCGCCGAAGCCGAGGACCGGGCCGTGCCCGGGCACTGGGAAGGCGATCTGATCATTGGCCTCAACCGCTCCGCAATCGGCACCCTTGTTGAGCGCACCACGAGGTTCACCATGCTCGTGCATCTGCCCCGCGAGGAGGGCTACGGGCAAACGCCACGAGTGAAGAACGGGCCCGCGTTGTCCGGATACGGCGCCGAGAGCATGTCGCGGGCGCTGGCCAGGACGATCACCGACCTACCCGAGCACCTCCTGCGCTCGTTGACGTGGGACCGCGGCAAAGAGCTGTCGGCGCATGCCCAGTTCACCGTTGAGACCGGTCTGCCGGTGTTCTTCGCCGACCCCCGCAGCCCCTGGCAGCGGGGCTCTAACGAGAACACGAACGGATTGCTGCGCCAGTACTTCCCGAAGGGCACCGACCTCTCCCGCTGGACCGCAGAAGACCTTGCAGCCATCGCACACACCCTCAACACACGGCCACGAAAGACGCTTGGGTGGCGAACTCCCGCCGAAGCCCTTGACGATCATCTACAGTCACTACAAACGTCAAGTGTTGCGACGACCGATTGAATTCACCCAATACCGAGCGCTGCGCTACACCGAACGGCTCGAAGAACAGGACCTGGTGGCCTCGGTGGGTTCACGAGGCGACTCCTATGACAACGCGATGGCCGAGGCGTTCAACTCCCTGTTCAAGGCCGAGCTGATTCGCAACCGCCACAAGGGACCGTGGCGAGGAATCGACGACCTCGAGATCGCCGTCGCCGAGTACATCGACTGGTTCAACCACCGCCGGATTCACGGCGAGATCGGCTACGTCCCACCGGCGGAGTACGAAGCACAACACACGGCGGTCGAACCGGCACCAGAGTCCGTCGACGACCTCATCGACGCCAGATAACCACCCTCTACAAAACCCGGGGCTTGACAGGTTTGGTCTGGATGACTTCACCTT
>NZ_LSSV01000079.1:0-2703 GCF_001658045.1 Dietzia sp. 111N12-1
CGCACGCCGCATCAGACGCCGCAACTGTTTGGGACGCCTTTCGGAAAGCGCGGTTCTGATGATCGGGTAGCGGTCGGACGGGTATCGGATAGCGGAGTTCACCCGTCCGACCGCTGGGCCGCTATGGCGTTGCCGTGGCGAGGTGTCGTCTCATGTTCGGGCCGTCGAGGGCGATGATCTCGGCGCCGGCGACGATCCGGTTGAGGATCGATTCGGCGATGACCGCGTCTTGGAGCGACTTGTACCAATCTGGCGGATCGAACTGCGAGGTCACCAGCGTCGAGCCCCGCCCTTCCCGAGCGGCAAGGATGTTGAGCAGCTCCGCCGCGGTGTGCGGGGCCACCGGCGTGGTCAGGAAATCGTCCAGCACTAGCAGGTCGCAGTTGTGCAGATCAGTGAGGAAGTCCAGCCTGCGCTGCGAGGTCGGCTCCAGCACGGCGAGCCGGTTGGCCAGGTCGTCGAGCCGGAAGAACCTCGCGGTGTAGTACTTTCGGCACGCGGCATTGAGAAGCGCCTGGGCGAGGTAGGTCTTGCCCACGCTGGATTGGCCGAGCACGACGAGATTGCGAGTGGCGTCGATCCATTGACAGCTGGAAAGTCGTGCGATTAGCTCGCGGTTGACGTTGCGGTCAGGCAGGTAGCGGATCTCTTCTACGCAGGCGTCAGGGTTTGGCGATCTTTCAGGCCTTGAGTAGTTTCTGGGTCCGGCGTTCCTGCCTGGCCGTGATCTCTTTGTCCAGGGCGTGGAAGATCTTCTCCGAGAAGGTCCACTCGTCGCAGGCGGGATCGTTGGCCAGGTCAATGACGGTCTGGCCGAACGCGGTCATCCGCAGCTGCGTGAACAGCGGCATGTCGGCGTCGGTGAGATGACGATCAGTCACTGCAGCTCCTCCTGCCCCGCAGTGCCGCTGCTCGGGCCTCCGGTGAGGACGGCGAGGCTGAACTGCTCGGGCCCGGCCAGATGCGCCCCGGTGGTATCTCGCCGACCCGGCGGCGGCTCCAGCCGGTCCGTCGTAGCCGCCACCGCCGGCTGCGTGGTGGTGGGCCGGGCGGCGGCCTGGGTCCTCAGGGCCGCCAGCTGCTGCTTGACGGCGGTGTAGCTGATCGCCCGGCGGGAGGTCTCGGAGACGAGTTGGCCACAGGCCCGCTCGAGCAGCATCTTGTTGTCCCCGCGGGCCAGGGCGAGGATGTTCTGGCACGAACGGTAGCCCTGAGCCTCGATCCGCTGGCGATCCAGGACCTCACTGATCGCAGCCACGGTGTGCGGTCCGATCTTGTGGGCCTGGCGCACGAAATACGCCCGCGACCACAGGTCCGATGACTGCAGATGCTGCGCGGGAACATGGTCGGGATCGGTGACGAAGGCGTGCCGCCTACCGGAGACGGTGTGGGAGGCGATGATCTCGCCGCCAGCCATGACCACCAGTGTGGGGCCGGTGATCTTCACGTCGACGTGCTGGCCGGTGAAGGTGTAGGGCACCGAGTACTTCACCGTGGCGATCTCCACGTGATAGTCCCGGTTGACCTTGGACTTCTTCCAGATGACCGGCTGCCAGCGGACCTCGGGCAGAGCGATCAGCTCCGACTGCTCGTGCTCGGTGAACAGCTCGCGGCGGCTGGTCTTCTGGCCGCGGAACGGGATCCGGTCGTTGATCGCCTCCACCTCGGCGGCGATCGCCTCGTTCAGATCGTCCAGGCTGGCGAAGCGCCGATCGGCCAGCCGTCCGATCACCCAGTTCGTCACCACCTTCACCCCGGCCTCGACGTTGCCCTTGTCCGTCGGGCGCACCGGCCGAGTGGGCACGGCGGCGGTGTGGTGGTACTCGAGGAAGTCACGGTATTCACGGTTGACCTCGCGGGCCCGGTCGCCGCGGGCGATCTGGTTCGATGCCGTCGAGGCGTTGTCCGGGACGATCACTTGCGCCGCGCCGCCGAAGTACTCGAAGGCCTGCAGGTGCGCGTCGAGCCAGTTCGCCATCTTCTCGTCCACGCAGCCGCACGCGAAGACCATCCCCGAGTACGGCAGCGACGCAACGAACACCGAGACCGTGGTCTTGGTACCGAGGACGGGGTCGAAGATCGCCATCTTTGTGCCCGCCCAGTCGACCTGCATCGTGTGCCCGGGCACGTGCGCGATCCGCATCGTCAGCTCGTTGACCTCGACGTACTCGCCGACGATCTGGCAGAACCGCTGATAGCTGTAGTGCCGCTGCCCCGGCGATCCGTCGCTGTCGAGGTAGTTGGCCCACAGCACCCGCAGCGGCAGCTTGTTCTTGCCCGTGCGCTTCTTCACGGTCGCCGCCACGTCGAAGGCGACGAACTCCTTCGACGGCGTCTTGCGCCCATCTGCGAACAAGACGTCGATCTCCTCGCCGCTGAGCGCCTCGACCTGGCTCGTGGCGGTCAACCCGTGCTCGTGGCAGACCTTCTTCGCCTTCGCGACAGTGCGATGCGAGCAACCCGCGATCGCCTCGATGTCCCGGTAGGACCTGTCCTGCAGCAGTAGCGACATCACCAATCGGTAATCAGTCACCCGTGCCTCCTGTTCGGATCCACGCGCAGCCTTGTTGCCACGCGTAGAACCGACACGAGCACACGAGGACCGGCACCGCTATCCGATGCTCATACTCGCGCTACCCGATCATCAGAACCCTGCTTTCCGAAGCACGTCCCTAACAGCCGCAACGGTCTGACCAGGCAGGA
>NZ_LSSV01000080.1:0-2599 GCF_001658045.1 Dietzia sp. 111N12-1
TAACCGGGGGCGTGCAGGCGATACGGGCAGACTTGAGTACTACAGGGGAGACTGGAATTCCTGGTGTAGCGGTGAAATGCGCAGATATCAGGAGGAACACCGGTGGCGAAGGCGGGTCTCTGGGTAGTAACTGACGCTGAGGAGCGAAAGCATGGGTAGCGAACAGGATTAGATACCCTGGTAGTCCATGCCGTAAACGGTGGGCGCTAGGTGTGGGGTCCTTCCACGGACTCCGTGCCGTAGCTAACGCATTAAGCGCCCCGCCTGGGGAGTACGGCCGCAAGGCTAAAACTCAAAGGAATTGACGGGGGCCCGCACAAGCGGCGGAGCATGTGGATTAATTCGATGCAACGCGAAGAACCTTACCTAGGCTTGACATATACAGGACGACGGCAGAGATGTCGTTTCCCTTGTGGCTTGTATACAGGTGGTGCATGGTTGTCGTCAGCTCGTGTCGTGAGATGTTGGGTTAAGTCCCGCAACGAGCGCAACCCCTGTCTCATGTTGCCAGCACGTAATGGTGGGGACTCGTGAGAGACTGCCGGGGTCAACTCGGAGGAAGGTGGGGATGACGTCAAATCATCATGCCCCTTATGTCTAGGGCTTCACACATGCTACAATGGCTAGTACAGAGGGCTGCGATACCGCGAGGTGGAGCGAATCCCTTAAAGCTGGTCTCAGTTCGGATTGGGGTCTGCAACTCGACCCCATGAAGTCGGAGTCGCTAGTAATCGCAGATCAGCAACGCTGCGGTGAATACGTTCCCGGGCCTTGTACACACCGCCCGTCACGTCATGAAAGTCGGTAACACCCGAAGCCGGTGGCCTAACCCTTGTGGAGGGAGCCGTCGAAGGTGGGATCGGCGATTGGGACGAAGTCGTAACAAGGTAGCCGTACCGGAAGGTGCGGCTGGATCACCTCCTTTCTAAGGAGCACTCACCACGCTTTGGTGTGGTCAGAGTTTGCGCAGGGTTCGCGTCCGAATGTGGCGCGCTCTGTGGCTCATTGGGTGGAACACTATCGCGTAGGACTCGCCGTGATCGTCGGTATCAGATTGCAGGATCTGGTGCCGGCGTTAGCGTGGTCCGGACGAAACACACTGTTGGGTGTCTGAAACAACACCATCGAGCCTTCGGGTTTGGTTGTTTCTGATGGCACTGATTCCCGAGACATCTGATGCGCCATACGTGGCCGGGGTGGGGTTGGTGTGTGTTGTTTGAGAACTGCACAGTGGACGCGAGCATCTTTAATTGTTTGTGAATGTAAGTGTGTAAGAGCACACGGTGGATGCCTTGGCACCAAGAGCCGATGAAGGACGTAGTAGGCTGCGATAAGCCTCGGGGAGCTGCCAAACGAGCTGTGATCCGAGGGTGTCCGAATGGGGAAACCCAGCACGCGTGATGGCGTGTTACCCGCATCTGAATACATAGGGTGTGTGGAGGGAACGCGGGGAAGTGAAACATCTCAGTACCCGCAGGAAGAGAAAACAATAGTGATTCCGTCAGTAGCGGCGAGCGAACGCGGATCAGGCTAAACCGCATGCGTGTGATACCCGGCAGGGGTTGCGTGTGTGGTGTTGTGGGGCATGATGTCCCGGTTCTGCCGGACCGGGCGCTGATTGATCGCGGGTTAGGGGAACGACTTGGAAGGGTCGGCCGGAGAGGGTGAGAGTCCCGTACCTGAAAACCTTGCGGCGGGGCGATTTGTGTTCCCAAGTAGCAGCGGGCCCGTGAAATCTGCTGTGAATCTGCCGGGACCACCCGGTAAGCCTAAATACTTCTTGGTGACCGATAGCGGATTAGTACCGTGAGGGAATGGTGAAAAGTACCCCGGGAGGGGAGTGAAATAGTACCTGAAACCGTGTGCTTACAATCCGTCAGAGGCTTTAGGGCTGATGGCGTGCCTTTTGAAGAATGAGCCTGCGAGTTAGTGGTATGTCGCGAGGTTAACCCGTGTGGGGAAGCCGTAGCGAAAGCGAGTCCTAATAGGGCGTTTCAGTGGCATGCTCTAGACCCGAAGCGGAGTGATCTACCCATGGCCAGTGTGAAGCGACGGTAAGACGTCGTGGAGNACTGTAGTGGCATGCTCTAGACCCGAAGCGGAGTGATCTACCCATGGCCAGTGTGAAGCGACGGTAAGACGTCGTGGAGGCGCGAACCCACTTAGGTTGAAAACTGAGGGGATGAGTTGTGGGTAGGGGTGAAAGGCCAATCAAACTCCGTGATAGCTGGTTCTCCCCGAAATGCATTTAGGTGCAGCGTCGCATGTTTCACCTCGGAGGTAGAGCTACTGGATGGCCGATGGGCCCTACAAGGTTACTGACGTCAGCCAAACTCCGAATGCCGAGGTGTGAGAGTGCGGCAGTGAGACTGTGGGGGATAAGCTTCATAGTCGAGAGGGAAACAGCCCAGATCGCCGGCTAAGGCCCCTAAGCGTGTACTAAGTGGAAAAGGATGTGGGATCGCTGAGACAGCCAGGAGGTTGGCTTAGAAGCAGCCACCCTTGAAAGAGTGCGTAATAGCTCACTGGTCAAGTGGTCCTGCGCCGACAATTTAGCGGGGCTCAAGTACACCGCCGAAGCCGCGGCATTCATACAATA
>NZ_LSSV01000081.1:0-2576 GCF_001658045.1 Dietzia sp. 111N12-1
CGGGGTTGCCGTCACGAAGGCCCAAGGTGGCTTCGGCTTGGGCGGTGTCTGAGCCCATGCGCATGACCTCGCGCAGTTCGGGGGTTCCCGGGGTGCGGGTCAGGTCGGCCAGCAGGCCTCCGGTCTCCACGGCGGATAGCTGTTTGGGGTCGCCGACCAGACGCAGGACGGCCCCGGTTTCGGCGGCGATCTCGGTCAAGGCGGCCAGGTTCTCGGTGCTGGCCATGCCGGCTTCGTCCACCAGCAGCATGTCGCCGGGGGAGATGGTCACCGGCAGGGCTGCGAGGGTGCGGCCGGGCTGGTTGGGGTTGCGGCCCAGCCACGTGAACGTCAGTGAGTCGATGGTGTGGCAGTCGGCGCCGATGTCCTCGGACAGGATGGCCGCAGCAGCGGCGGACGGTGCCAGTCCGATCACGGTGCGTCCGGTTGCGTGCCAGGTGTCGGCGACGATCTTCATGGAGGCGGTCTTGCCGGTGCCGGCCGGTCCGACGCCGGCGGCGAGCAGGGTTCCGGCCCCGATGAGGTGCCCGGCCAGCGCCCGCTGACCGGCATTCAGGCTCCACCCTTCGCTTGTCTCGTGTTCGGCCAGGACATGCTCGAGGACCGCTGCCGGGGCGGTGACCGCGACCGGGGTACGCGCAGCGTCCAGGGCGAGTTGCTCGGCGTCCAGGACGGCGTGGGTGGTGAACTTTTCGGTGTTGGCGTGCCGGTCCACCCCGGCCCCGTCCGGACGGGTCAGGGCACCCGGCAGGTCGAGGATTTCTGGTGGGGTCAAGGGGATGACCAACTCATCCATGGCGGTGTCCATCACCGCCTGGTGCGCCTGTTCCAGGGCCTGCTCGCCGGTGAACACGTAGCCCTTGAGTGCGGTCGACACCGCGGTCTGAACGTGCGAGCGGCGGAACTGTGCGCGCCTTGCCGTCACCGCCTCCACTGCCCGCTGGGCCACGACACGGGCGTGAGTGTCGGCGTTGAAGATGTCCCGCTCGACTCCGGCCTTGCCGTGCCGGGTGACCCGGTCGGTGAGGGTGTCCAGGGTGTGCTCATCGACGATCTGTGCGGCCCGCTCGCGCCAGCCGGCGCGGTGCTCGTCCAGCGACAGGGCCGGCTTTTTGGCGTCGCGGGTATCCAGGATGGCTTTCTGCCACAGGGCGTAGGAGGCCCGTTGTCCGGGTTGGCGGCCGTGCTTTGCGACGTAGTTGGCAACGAGCTGGTTGTAGACCGGGCGGGCCATCGCCCGTCGTGAGGAGAAAGCGT
Source organism: Dietzia sp. 111N12-1 (assembly GCF_001658045.1). Lineage (NCBI taxonomy): Bacteria > Bacillati > Actinomycetota > Actinomycetes > Mycobacteriales > Dietziaceae > Dietzia > Dietzia sp. 111N12-1. The sequence goes on from NZ_LSSV01000081.1 coordinate 1,258, forward strand.
CGATCAGCTTGCGGTCGATGCCGGCGATTTCCCAGATCGGTGCCTTGTCCGGGTGCGGGTAGTGGGCCTGGAATTCCACGCCCATTCTCCGGGTGAGTTTGTCGTGCAGGATCGCGTCGTAGCGCGACGAGATCGCCTGATGCATCTGGAAGATGGCCCGCCCGTCCAGGGAGAGCCAGCGCCCGTCAGGGGCTTGGACTTTGTTGGCGATCAGCACGTGCGAGTGCAGGTCCGGGTCGCCGCCTCGAGTGTCGAAGTGGGTGAACTCTGAGGCGATGATCCCGCCGGTTTTGACCTGTTTGATGCCTCCGGTCCCGACCCGGGTGTAGATGGCGTTGTCCTCGGCCCACGCCAAGGCTTCGGCGACGGCTTCGTGATGCAGCGCGGCGATGTGGGAGGCGGTGTTCTCGTCGGCCAGTGCCCACCAGACGCTGACACTTTTCACTGGAGAGAACGTGAAATCGAATCCGGCGACGGCTTGTTTGACGCGGTCGCGTTCCCGGTTGACCCAGGCGATGACGTCTTCTCCGGAGGCGTGCTCGTAGCCGAACTCCTTGGTGTAGAAGGGGCGGGCCGTACTTTCGGCGATCTGGCCTCGTTCCTCGACGGTGGGGCGCCGTCCCTCGACGGCGAGGAAGGTTTTCTCGGCAGTAGCAATAGCCTGAAGGACCTCGACGCCGCCGGTGTAGATCGGGAAACTTCGGCCCAACTTGCACGCCGCGAGGGGCGCGCCGTCGGCCATCTTCTGGTCGGTGTCCGGGTGCAGTCCCTCGCCGTACAGGGCGGCCATCTGTTCCTCGGTCACGATGGCCCCAACGGTCGCGGTCTCGGAGTTCAATCCGGTCAGTCCGGAGCCGATCCAGACCCCCGGTGGGGTGCCTTTGGCGGCGTAGTAGTCCGACAGTGACTTGCCTTCGGGGTCGGCGTCATGGGTCGCCACCGAGCGCAGCAGGTACTGGTATCCAGTCCCTGCGTGAACCGCTCGCAGACTCATCACAGCCTCCAGCGTATGCGGCCGGTGGCGGGGCGTCTACGCCCCACGAGGCCGCAGGGCGCTGACCAGGTGTTTCCCGTCTATCACTAGAAGTGCATACTGTGTGTGGCAGTTTAAGCGAGCGACAGCGAGGATGATCTAGCACGGCCAGTGCTAGATGTGGTGCGGCGATCGGGGACCAGGACGGCGCGACGATGACGGCGGCATGGTGGTTGGGGATTGCGGCACGATGGGTGGGGCAATAGGGTCGATCACATGGCGGCTACCAAGACTGATTCACGTTCACAAACCGCACGCGCGAGGGCTCGTCAGGCGATGGCCGACG
>NZ_LSSV01000082.1:0-154567 GCF_001658045.1 Dietzia sp. 111N12-1
ATGACCTACTGGCGGAACCTCTTACGCTGCCTTTTGCGCTTGGGCTGGCAGATTGCCCGGATTCACCCAGGGTGTGCTGGCTGAATGGACCATTCATGCAGCGAACCGACGAAGCCGATATGCCGCCTCGACTTGGTCGAGGATGTCGCCACGCTGGTGACGGAATAGGCGTCTGTCCACCACGATCACGATCCACCCCGCGGCCTGAAGCCGGTTTCTCCGCCGGCGGTCCTTCGACTGCTGGACGGGATCGTCGTGGTGGGGCCCGTCATACTCGACCGCGATCTTGTGCACGGGATCGGCGAGATCGAGGCGGTAGCCGAGTTCAGGAACCTCCACCTGCGGGATGAACTCGGTGAATCCGGCCGCCTTGAGGAGCAGACGGGTCTCCGTTTCTCGCGGTGACTCGGTCCGGGGATCTGCGTCCGCCAGAACCCGTCGGACCCGCGCAACTCCCCATACTCCAGCCATGTAGGCGACGGTTTCCTCCATTGCCGCCCGGGCGAGACCGCGCCGGTAGAACTTCTCCACCGCCAGCACGCCATCCACGTGCGAACTGAAACGGGCGATATCGAACACCGTCCACCGCAGTGTGGTCGCCGGGACGCCTCTGATGGTGGCGACCGCTCGGTCCGGTAACGGGTATCGCCTGAGCCTCAACCCCTCGCGGGCTCGACCGTGGCGTCCGATGGTCAGCTCGGGGACGACGTCTTCCGGCGGACTGACCCCGTGCAGGACCGCTGCCGACCACCCGGTTAACACCCCCTTCGGATACAACCGTGAATACGCGACCGACAGCGTCTCGAAGTCCCGGCCGATGTGGGCCGGAAGCCACAGCTCGTCGGCAATTTTCACGTAGTCCCGCTCTCGACGGCGCCGCGGGATGTGCGCGATCTCGTGGCTGAGCCGAGCGAGCTCCAGCACTGGGTGCGTGTTGTGATTGAACCCGGTCATGGCGGCGATCATGCCGCGCCGGGGCCTGCGGTCCGAGTCAAGACAGGCTGCGTTGTCCGCCACCTGTGGACAGAGCCGGCCTGTGGAAGAAACCGCCCCCGCTCACACGCGCAGCACAACCCCCGTCGAGTACGCCGCCCCTCGGCGGTGTGCTGCGAGAAAGGTCCACTCAAGCAGCACACCCCGGACGGATCCGGGCAATCGGCCAGCACAAGCCGACGAAGCAGGATCAGTCGGGGCGGGTGTGCTGGGGCTTCGCCCACCTATCGCCAGCCCAACCCCGACCCCGACCCCGCCGGAGTCGGGGCGCCGCTCAGCCGGCGTCGACGCAGGGCAGGCAGACGCGAGCCCGGGCATCGAGCTCCATCGACATCGTCCGCCCCGCCGGTACGGTCACCGGCTGGCCCTGGACCGAGCACGCGAAATCGGCGCCGTTGAGGTTCTCGATGGTGATCTCCATGTGCGTGCACCGCACCCGCACGTGCGTACCCCGCACCGTCAACCGGAAGGTCAGTCCCGTCCACTCCGCGGGCACCCGCGGGTCGAACGAGATCTCACCCCGGTAGTCGCGCATCCCGCCGAACCCGCTGACGAGGGCCGACCACACCCCGCCGGTGGAGGCCACGTGGATGCCGTCGGCGGCGTTGCCGTGCACGTCGGCCAGATCCACCACGAGCGCCTTGGAGAAGTGCTCGAAGGCCTCGTCGCAGTAGCCGATCTCGGCGGCGATGATCGACTGGACCACGGCCGACAACGTCGAGTCGCCGGTGGTCAACGGGTCGTAGTACTCGAAGTTCGCCCGCTTCTCCTCCTCGGTGAACTCGTCTCCGCGCAGGAACATCGCCAGCACCACGTCCGCCTGCTTGAGGACCTGGTGCCGGTAGATCACCAGCGGGTGGAAGTGCAGGAGCAGCGGGCGGCGGGGATCCTCGAGGTCCTGGTCCCACACCTCCTTCGCGAGGAAGTCCTGGTCCTGAGGATGGACCTTCAGATCCTCGTCGAACGCGATCACCATGTTCTCGGCGGCACGCCGCCACTCGCTGGTCTCGTCGTCGCGCAGCTTGAGCCGCCGGCAGACGGCCTCCCACTGGCCGTCACCCAACGCCGCGATCCGCTTGCAGGCGATCGCGGCGGCCACGAGGTTGAACCGGGCCATGGCGTTGGTGAACAGGTTGTTGTCCACGACGGTCGTGTACTCGTCCGGCCCGGTCACGCCGTGGATGTGGAACATGCCGTCGCCGTCGAAGAAACCGAGCGAGACCCACATCCGCGCGGTCTCGACCAGCACGTCCACGCCCTCGCGGATCATGAAGTCCTGGTCCTCGGTGGCCCACATGTACTTGACCATGGCGTGCGCGATGTCGGCGTTGATGTGGTACTGGGCGGTGCCGGCCTCGTAGTAGGCCGACGCCTCCTCACCGTTGATGGTCCGCCACGGGTAGAGGGCGCCGTTCACGGAGAGGTATTTGGCCCGGTTCCGCGCCTTGTCGAGCATGTTGTAACGGAAGCGCAGGGCGTTACGCGCGAACCGCGGCATGGTGTACGTCAGGAACGGCAGGACGTACGTCTCGGTGTCCCAGAAGTAGTGGCCGGAGTAGCCACTACCGGTGACGCCCTTGGCGGCGATGCCGTTGTACTCGGCCCGTGCCGAGGCCTGGGCCAGCTGGAAGAGGTTGAACCGGATGGCCTGCTGCGTCTCCGCGGGGCCCTCCACCTCGACGTCGGCACGATCCCAGAAGTGGTCGTACCAGTCCCGCTGGGTGCGGTGCAGGTCCTCGACCCCGCGCACGCGGGCCCGTCCCAGGGTGCGCGAGCACCGGTCCGCCAGCTCGCTCGCGGGAACCACCTCGGAGGTGTGGTACGCGGCCAGTTTGGTCAGCTTGAGTACCCGTCCCGGCGTGACGTGGGCGTGGTAGACGATCTTCGAGGAGTCGTCGTCGATCTCGTGGCTCATGGCCACGTCGTCCTCGGTCTCGAGCAGGTGGTCCACGGCGACGGCGATCGTCATGCCCGAGTTGGTGCACCGGTACCCGTGCACGTGGTACCCGCCCTGGTCCTCGGTGACCTGGGGCTCGAGCACCCGGTGCTCGAGTCCCTCGGCGCGGCGGGGGTCGAAGCCCTCTGCCGGGGCGCCGTCGTCCGCGGCGGAGCTGTATTCGTCCTCGCCGTCCTGCCGATTGAGGACCTGCGAGGAGATCACCACGGGGGCGGGCTCGTCCGGGAGCTCGATCTCGTACGTCATCACCGCGAGGTGCTTCTCCACCATCGACACCATCCGGCTGGTGCGGATGACGACCTTCTTCCCGGCGGGGGTGCGCCACACGATCTCCCGAAGCAGCACCCCGTCCCGGAAGTCGATGCTGCGCTCGTAGTGTTCGAGGTCGGCCACGGATAGCCGGAGCGGTTCGTCGTCGACGTAGATGCGGATGGTCTTGGTGTCGGGGGCCTGGATCATCGTCTGGCCCTCGCGGGCGAGCCCGTAGGCGTCCTCGGCGTGCTGGATGTGCCACGTCTCGTGGAAGCCGTTGACGAAGGTGCCGTGCTGGGCGGAGTCGCGCCCCTCCTCCGGGTTGCCACGCATGCCCAGGTAGCCGTTCGCCACCGCGAACTGCGTCTCGGACACCCCGAGCGGCGACGCGTTCGGACGGGTCTCGACCCAACGCCACGGGTCGGCGGGGTGGGTGGAGCGGTTGATCTCGGGGACCTCGAGGTGGCTCCGGAGGTTCACGCCGTAGGTGGTGCGGATGTTGCCGGGCACGGACTCGCCGACGGTGTCGTGGACCGGTCCTCGGGAGAAGGGGATACGGGTCACCGGTTCGCCTCCGTCAGTCCGGGGATGAGCTCGGCCAGGTCGACGACGACGAGGTCGGCGCCCTCCGCGAGCAGGGTCTCACGCCCGGCTCCGCGGTCCACACCGACCACGCGCGCGAACCCGCCGGCGGCGCCGGCCTGCACGCCGGAGACGGCGTCCTCGATCACCACGCAGCGGTCCGCGGGTACACCGAGCAGCTCGGCGCCCCGCAGGTACGTGTCGGGGCGGGGCTTGCCGGGGATCCCCTCGGCGGCGGCGACCAGCCCGTCGACGATCACCTCGAACCGGTCCCGCAGTCCGGCCGCGGTGAGCACGGCCTCGGCGTTCTTGGAACTGGAGACCACGCAGGAGGCGATGCCGGCGGCGTCGAGGGCGTCGAGGTAGGCCACCGACCCGGGGTAGGCCTCGATGCCCTCGTCGAGCAGCTCACGGAAGATCACGTTCTTGCGCAGACCGAGCCCGTGGATCGTGTCCGCGTCGGGACCGGCCTCGTCGTCGTCGTCGCCCTCGGGCAGGGTGAGGCCCCGCGCGGCGAGCATCGACGCGATGCCCTCGACCCGCGGCTTGCCGTCTATGTAGCGGAAGTAGTCCTCATCCGAGTACGGGTCGATCCCCCGGGCGTCGAAGTAGGTGGTGAACATCCGATTCCACGCCTGCATGTGCTTCTCGGCCGTCGGGGTGATGACCCCGTCGAGGTCGAAGAGCACGGCGTCCACACCGTCATGGTCCATAGCGTTGTCCTATTTCCGGGTCGGTTTGACGGGTCGGGGTGTTCGTCCGGGTGCCGATCGAGCTCGTCCGGCGACGGACCAAGGCTAGTCCCACCCGGCGATTTCCACTGCTTCCCCCCGCCCGGGCGCCGCCCCCGACTTCGGGCCCCCGGGGCGGTCGGCGTCGATCACCGGGCGGCGGCGCGCGCGGCCTTGATGCACAGAACCGACGGGCCCGGTGGCACTATGAGGGGTAACCGAATGACAAAGGAGAGAGATGCGCCTCCGCACCAGCACCCCCCGCCGCGTCGCGATCGCCGGTCTCGCGCTGGCCACCGCGGCTGCTCTCACGGCCTGTTCGTCGGACGAGGAGAACCCCCGGGGCGGCGAGCCCGCGAGCGAGACCCAGACCTCGGAGACCGCGGCGCAGTCCGCCCCGCAGGCGCCCGTGGAGGAACTCGTCCTGGCGGAGGGCGAGGCGCCCGGTGGTGGCGTCGTCCAGGTCGTCGACCGTCAGCTGCTGCAGGAGGCGGTGGACAAGCTCGTCGCCGACCAGGGCCGCCAGCTCATGGAGGACCCGGCGTGCGACAAGGTCTCGCGCCTGGAGACCGTCTCCAACCACGCCACCACCGATGGGGTGACCGCCGCCGTCCGCTACAAGCAGTCGGAGGAGGACGAGACCGAGCACCGCTTCGGCATCGGCATGGTGGGCGAGCGGCTCGACGAGTTCATGGACCGCTCCCTCTACGAGGCGTGCACCACCTCGCGCAGCGCCGCCAACCCGAACGTCGAGCTGAAGATGACGGTCGCCGACGCCCCAGCCATCGACGGCACCGAGGGCTTCCGGGTCACCAGCGACTTCATCACGACGCAGCCGGACGGCACGCGCGCACTGAGCCGGGCCATCGCCATCCACGGCTTCGCCCGCGACACCACCGTGAGTGTCGAGTACGCGGCCCGCGGTGACGACCCGGCGGCGGACCCCGTCCTGCCGACCGCGGCCGGCGCCCTGGACGCGATCTACGTCGCGCAGATGGAGAAGATCCTCAACGCCGAGTAGTCGCCCGGCACACCGCGGCGGGCCCCCGTCGGGTGGCCCCCCGACGCCGGCGGACCCGGTGCCGGGCCCGCCGCAGGCTGTCAGAGGTTGATCATGTGGCCGCCGACGCCCTCGACGGCCTCCTTCATGGCCTCGGACAGGGTCGGGTGCGTGTGCACGTTGCGGGCGATGTCCTCGGCGGTGAGGTCCCACATCTGCGCCAGGGTCAGCTCGGGCAGCAGTTCGGAGACGTCGGGGCCGATGAGGTGGGCGCCCAGCAGCTCGCCGTGCGTGCCATCGGCGACGACCTTGACGAACCCGGTCGCGTGACCGAGCCCGTGGGCCTTGCCGTTGGCCGAGAACGGGAACTTGCCGACCTTGACGTCGTAGCCCTCGTCCTTCGCCTGGGCCTCGGTCAGCCCGAACGAGGCGACCTGCGGCTGGCAGAAGGTGGCGCGCGGCATCATGCGGTAGTCGCCCAGCGCCTGGGTCTCGGCGCCGGCCATGGTCTCGGCCGCCACCACGCCCTGGGCCTCGGCGACGTGCGCCAGCTGCAGCTTGGCGGTGACGTCGCCGAGCGCGTAGATGCCGTCGACGTTGGTCCGCATGTTGTCGTCGATGTCGATCGCGCCGCGGTCGGTCAGCTCGACGCCGGTGTTCTCCAGCCCGTAGCCCTCGACCCGCGGGGCGAACCCGACGGCCATGAGCACCTTGTCGACGGTGACGATCCGGGTGTCCTCACCGTCCTTGGACTCGATCTCCACCTCGACCGAATCGCCGTTGTCGCTGATCGAGGTGGTCTTGTGGCCGGTGAGGAGCGTGATGCCGAGCTTCTTGTAGTGCTTGGCGATCTCCTTGGAGACCTCCTCGTCCTCGTTCGGCAGCAGCCGATCCATGAACTCGACGATCGTGACGTCGACGCCGTAGGCGTTCATCACGTACGCGAACTCCATGCCGATCGCCCCCGCGCCGACGACGACGATCGAGTCGGGCAGGTCGCGCGTGAGGATCTGTTCCTCGTAGCCCACCACGTTCTCGCTGAACTCGATCCCGGAAAGCGTCTTGACCACGGAACCGGTCGCGATGATGCAGTTGTCGAAGGTGTACTCCGTGCCGTCGACCTCGATCGTCTTGGCGTCGGTGAACTTCCCGAAGCCGTCGATCTCCGTGATCTTGTTCTTCTTCATGAGGAAGTGGACGCCCTTGACGATGCTGTCCGAGACCTTACGGCTGCGGTCGAACGCGGCGCCGAAGTCGAAGCTCACGTCCCCGGAGATACCGAACAGCTTGCCGTCGCGCTGGACGGTGTTGGCCAGCTCCGCGTTGCGCAGGAGGGCCTTGGAGGGGATACATCCGACGTTGAGGCATACGCCGCCCCAGTACTTCTCCTCGACGACGGCCACCTTGAGGCCGAGCTGCGAGGCGCGGATGGCGGCGACGTAGCCACCGGGGCCCGCGCCGAGGACGATGAGATCGTAATGAGTGTCAGCCACGCCACTCAGGGTAGCGCTCCCGGCGGCACCGGAACGGCGGAGCTGGCCGGAACTGCACCCGAAATGACCGACGCCGCCCCCTCCATGTGGAGAAGGCGGCGCGACCGCTCGCGTGAGCGAGGATCAGGACAGGTTGCCCAGGACCGACTTGAGGGCGGTGGCGACCAGCTCGCCGATGGTCTCGGCGATCGTGTCGGTGATGTTGCCGGTGGCGTTGCCGCCGCTGAGGGAGCCGGACTCGCCGGAACCGGCGCTGAGGAGGTCGGTGATGGAACCCATTGTGTGTATCTCCGTTCATTGAAATGCACTCCCGCGTTGATCGGGAATGGCCGGGTCAGTCGGCCCGCGGCTACGGAAGATGCTACTGACCTCACGAACGCGTAACAAGAGCCTGTGAACATCCGAGGTGGGTTTCGATCTGTTCGCTTGATCACGTGCATCATCGAGGGCATGACCGGCACCACGATCTTCGACCCGTTCCTCCACCTCGAGGCCGTCGACTCCCCCGAGGCGCTCGGATGGGTGCGTGAGCGCAGCGACCGGACGGTCGCAGATCTCGCCACCGGCGATCATGCCGAAGCCGCGCATTCCCGCGCCCTGGAGATCCTCGACGCCACCGACCGGATCGCGTGGCCGGTCCTGCGCGGCCGGTACGCCTACACGCTGTGGAAGGACTGTGACCACCCCCGCGGGCTGTGGCGCCGGGTGCCGTGGACCGTGCTGGCCGACGGGGCGCCGGGGGTCGACCACCCGGCCTGGGAGACGCTCGTGGACGTCGGGGCCCTCGCCGACGAGGAGGGCGTCAACTGGGTGTACTCCGGCACGGTCGTGCGTCGTCCCGTCGACGACCGGGCGCTCCTGCGGTTGTCCCGCGGGGGCGCGGACGCCGTGGAGGTCCGGGAGTTCGATCTGACCGAGCGCCGCTTCGTCACCGCCGGGGAGGGGGCGTTCCACCTGCCCGAGGCCAAGTGCTCGGTGTCCTGGGTGGACCGCGACACCGTGCTCCTCACCGCGCCGCTGGACCCGGGCGGCTCCGACGCCACCGACTCGGGGTACGCGCGTGTGGTGCGGCTCTGGCGTCGCGGGACCGATCCCGCCCAGGCCCCGGTGATCTTCGAGGGCCGCACCGACGACGTCGCGGTGGGCGCCTCGCACGACCCCGTCACCGGGCGGTTCCTGGCCAGCCGGGCGCCCGACTTCCACACCTCGCAGGAGGTGTTCTGGACCCCGGGCACCGACCCCGCCTCCACCACCCCACTCGCGGTGCCCGTGCCCGAGGACTGTGACGTCACCTCGTGCGGCGACTGGCTCATGCTGCGCCCCCGCACCGATCTGGAGATCGCCGGCCGCTCCCACCCCGGCGGGTCGGTGCTCGTGGTGCCGTGGGCCGCCGTCGACGCCGAGCCGGGTCGGCTGCCGGAGCCCGTCGTGCTGTTCTCCCCCACCCCGTCCACGACCGTGGAGGACGTCACCTGGGGCCGCGGCCGGATCCTGCTCACCGTCCTCGACGACACCGAGTCGCGGATCGACGCGTTCTCCCTCCCCGACACCGCCGACGGCGAGTGGTCCCCGTTGCCCGTCGAGGGCCTGCCGGAGCACGTCTCGGTCGACGTGCTGTCCTGCGACCGGCTCTCCGGGATGGACGACGACCCGGTATCAGGAGCCGCACCCAGCTCAACCGCACCCAGCTCAACCGCACCCACCCAGGCGGGCGAGCGCCCACACCCCGACGACGCGGTGCTCGCGGTCTCCGGGCCGGTCGTCCCGCCGTCGCTGGTCCTGCTCCGGGCGGACGGCAGCACCACCACCCTCGGCTCGACGCCCCACCGGTTCGACTCCTCCGGGATCGAGGTCACCCGTCACACCACCGTGAGTGACGACGGCACCGAGGTGCCCTACACGGTCATGCGCGGGCCGGGCCCCGCCGGACCACGCCCGACCATCCTCTACGGCTACGGCGGGTTCGAGGTGTCCATGCGCCCCGCCTACGCCGCCCTGCGCGGCGCGCTCTGGCTCGAGGAGGGCGGGGTGTACGTCGTGGCGGGGATCCGCGGCGGCGGTGAGTACGGGCCGTCGTGGCACCGCGCCGCCGTACGGGAGAAGCGTCCCCGGGCGTTCGAGGACTTCGCGTCCGTGGCCCGCGCCCTCGTCGAGGAGGGCGTGACGACCCGCGATCAGCTCGGGGCGACCGGCGGGTCCAACGGCGGCCTGCTCATGGGCGTCATGCTCACCCGCTATCCGGAGCTCTTCGGTGCCCTCGCGATCGCCGTGCCCCTGCTGGACATGAAGCGCTACCACCTGCTCCTGGCCGGAGCGTCGTGGATGGCCGAGTACGGGGACCCGGACACCGCCGACTGGGACGACTTCCTGGGTGCCTACTCCCCCTACCAGCACATCCGGCCCGCCTCGGAGGTCCGCTACCCGCCGGTCCTCATGACCACCTCGACCCGGGACGATCGCGTCCATCCGGGCCACGCCCGCAAGATGACCGCCGCCCTGGAGGACGCGGGACACGAGGTCCAGTACTACGAGAACATCGAGGGCGGGCACGCCGGCGCCGCCGACAACTCCCAGGAGGCCCGGAAGGCGGTCCTCACGTACGAGTTCTTCAGGCGTCGACTACCTCGTCGTCGTCCCCACCAGGGGTGACGGCACCCAGCTCGCGGTCGATCCACGACAGCACCCGGGCGACCACCTCGGCGGGGCGGCGGGCCCACGCGTTGTGGCCCAGCGCCTCCGGCTCCAGCTCCAGCGTCGTCCGCGCCGAGGGAAGCATGGCCAAGAGGTTCCGCGCCGCGCCGGCCGGGGCCAGAGGGTCGTCGGCGATCGCCACCGCCAGCGCCGGCACGGTGACGCGCGCGAGGCCCGCCGGGTAGTCGAGGTCCGCCCGTGCCGGCTGCATGACGCCGCGTCCGGCGAGCCTGGACCAGTCGCGGACGCGGTCGGCCGGGATCCTCCCCTGTGCGCCGAAGAACTGGCCCGGCACGTGCCCGGACAGCCAGGCCAGCGTCGGGAGGATGACCGACGCGGCGCGCAGCTTGTGCCCGAAGGAGCCCGGGAACCCCCGGTGGAACGGCGACTGGGCGGCCACGGCGACCAGGCCCACGACCCGCGGGTCGTGGCGGGCGAGGTGGTAGACGCCGATCTGCGCGCCCATACTGTGGCCGAGCAGCACGACGGGCCGGGTGCCGAGACGCTGCTCCATCGCGTCCAACGCGAGCGGGACGTCCTCGGCGGCGCTCTCGTGGTAGCCGGCCGGGCCGCTGCGACGCCCGATGCGGTAGGTGCTCTCACCCTGACCGCGGAGCTCGGTGATCGCGACGTCGACGCCCTCGGCCGCCAACACGCGGGCGAGGGGGAGGTAGTACCGAGCGCCGACGGCGATGCCCGGCAGCACCAGGACCGCCGGCCGGGTCTCGTCCCGCCGAGCCGTCTCGACGATCAGCAACGGACTCGTGCTGCCGTCCGAGTGCTGCAGCTCCACCCGCTGCGGGTCCTCCATTGTGGTCATCTGTACAGGATGCCGGACTACGCTCCGGTCTGCGCGGTCACCCCCGGGTACGACGAACCCCGCACCACCGGTCGTCGGTGGTGCGGGGTTCGTGGCGCCCCGGGCGGTGTGTACGACGCCCTGCCCTACAGGATCAGATCGCGCCGTAACGAGCGCCCATGGCCTCGGCCATCATCGGCCAGGACTGCTTGAGGTCATCCTCCCAGTAGCCCCACGAGTGCGTGCCGTTGGGCGCGAAGTCGAAGTGGGCCGGGATGCCGAGCTCGCCGAAACGGCGGGCGAGGTTGGCCGTGCAGTACTGGGTGGCCGCCTCGATGACGCCGCCGACGATCGCCTGGTTGGCCAGCGCCGGGATGCTGTTGCGCAGACGCCAGTTCTCGAGCGACTCGTGCGGCCCGGGCAGGCCGTTGCCGGTCGAGATGAACATCGCGGGGAGCTGGTTGTTCTTCATCTGCTCCTGGAAGCGGAAGGCACCCCAGACCGGGTCGTTGTCGAACCAGTTGTTGGTTCCCGTGCGGGGCTCGCCCGGGAAGGGGCCCCACATGTTGTCGAGGTTCGCACCGCCGCGCATGCCGGTGACGATGTTGATGAACTCATGACCGATCGGGGTGGACGTCTCGGCACAACCCGAGTACGAGCCGATTGCCTGGAACCTGCCAGGGTGCTTCTGTGCGATGGTCAGGACCGAAGTGGCGGTCATGGAGATCGCCGCGAGTCCACGCTTTCGACCCTCGTAGTTGCCGCCGTAGCGGCCCTCGAAGAGGTTCGGGAGCTCCTCGGCGAGGTAGGTCTCGAACGCCATCGGGCGATTCGTCTCGCGGGCGAAGCGGGTCTGGACGTTGGGATCGTGACGCTGCCAGTCCGTGTAGTAGGAGAAGGCGCCGCCGATCGGGGTGACGGTCCACGCGTCCTTGTCGGACATGAACTTCTTGACGTCGGACTGCGCCTGCCAGGTGGCCGAGTCCTCGCCGCCGCCGGCGCCGTTGATCAGGTACAGCACCGGGGCCCCGGCGTTGCCGTCACGCGGCGGCTGGACGATGTTGGGGACCTCGATCGCCATCTTGTCCGACCACACCGAGACGATCTTGCGGCCGTCGGGCAGCTCGGTCTCGACGACCTTGTTCGCGGCCGTGGCCTTGGTGTACTGGATGCTTCCGCCCTGGGCCTGGGCCGTGCCCGTGGCGACGACGGGGACCATGGCCGCAGCGAGGGCCGCTGTCGCGACCTTCGTGCCGAACCGCTTCACTGAACGCATATTTCGACGCCTTACATTCTCGTTGTTCACAGACGGACCCGGGCATTCCTGCGGGAACGCTAACCCGATTCCCAGTAGTCACACAAGTCCCACCAGACACAGTAGTACCATAGTTGCGTCCGCAGGTCGTGCGTATTGCATCCGCGGGGCACGCTCCGAGGCTCCCACAGTCAGGTGAACGGAGGGAAACCACGGAGCCGGCCGGTGCGGCTCACGTCAACATTATCGGCGCTATCGGACCTCGCGTTACCGATATGAAGAAATTCCGATACACCCCTCGCTGCGAGGGTGCGCGCGCCACACCGGACGCGACACGAGACAAGGGCCCCGGGCATAGCCCGGAGCCCTTGTCTCGATCAGTGGTACTACTCAGGCCATGAAACCGGCGTCGAAGGCCGCCTGCAGGTCGCCACCGGCGAAGTAACCGGCGGCGCCGACGAAGTCGCTGACCCAGCCGATCAGGTCCGACAGGACGCCGAAGGTGCCGTCCTCGCCGATGATGCGGCCCAGGCTACCGTCGGCACCGAAAGCATCGATTCCCATAATTTTCTCCTTGACGTGAGTGGTGAGTGCAGGGTCTCCGGCACTCGAGTGAACTGCGGGGGGGTGACCAATTCCAGGCTCGCGGTCGAGGTGGGGGCCGGAACAGGCCCCACAAACGAGCAGCGGCTATTCGGAGGCTTCGCCGAGGCTGCCCAGTACGGTGTCGAGGCCGTCACCGGCAAGCGAGCCAGCGAAGCCCATGACGCCCGAGAGGACGTCGTCGATCGCGCCGAGAAGATCGCCGATGGCGCTGAAGTCAGGCATGTGTTTCTCCCTTGAAAGTTGTGCCCCGGCTTCTGGGGCCAGACTCAGCGTAATCTGAGTAGACCCAAAGTCAATCGTGACCTAGGTCACCACGTCGGCCGCGTGACGCAGATTTAACTTAACACGCCCTCCGTGACTCAGATCACTAGATGCAAGGAGATCCTAGCATCACGATCTGCCTGCGCAAAGGTCAATGAACCATCGACTTAATCGGCTGCGTTAGCCTTCCCTCACGAACTGCAAGAGTTATCGATACGGTCTCGTAACCTCCGGGTCGATAAACCTTCATCTAGACAAGCGCCTATTAGACCCGAAAGCGGCCCGCACGATCAGGATCGCACCGGGAAGAACACGATGTGTTCCCGGAGCGAGCGGCGTGCGGGCAGCCCGATGAGGCACGGAAATAGGCCGTGGCCCGCACCGGAGATCCGGTGCGGGCCCGGCCGCGTGCTGGGATGGGCTACATCAGAAGCCCATGCCGCCCATCTCGTCGCCACCCGGCATGGCGGGCGCGGCGGGCTCGGGCTTGTCGGCCACGACGGCCTCGGTGGTGAGGAACAGCGCGGCGATCGACGCGGCGTTCTGCAGCGCCGAACGGGTCACCTTGACCGGGTCGTTGATGCCGGCCTCGAGGAGATCCTGGTACTCGCCGGTGGCGGCGTTCAGGCCCTCGGCGCCCGGCAGGTTGCGGACCTTCTCGGCCACGACGCCCGGCTCGAGGCCGGCGTTGTGGGCGATCTGCTTGAGCGGGGCGCTGAGCGCGAACTTGACGATGTTCGCGCCGGTGGCCTCCTCGCCCTCGAGGGACAGACCATCGATGGCGACCTCGGACTTGACCAGGGCGACGCCGCCGCCGGCGACGATGCCCTCCTCGACGGCCGCCTTGGCGTTGCGCACGGCGTCCTCGATGCGGTGCTTGCGCTCCTTGAGCTCGACCTCGGTGGCCGCGCCCGCCTTGATGACGGCGACGCCGCCGGCGAGCTTGGCGAGGCGCTCCTGGAGCTTCTCGCGGTCGTAGTCGGAGTCCGAGTTCTCGATCTCGGCGCGGATCTGGTTGACCCGGCCCTCGATCTGACCCTGGTCTCCGGCACCCTCGACGATGGTGGTCTCGTCCTTGGTCACGACGACCTTGCGGGCCTTGCCGAGCATGGAGATGTCGGCGGTCTCGAGCGAGAGGCCGACCTCCTCGGAGATGACCTGGCCACCGGTGAGGATGGCGATGTCCTGCAGCATGGCCTTGCGGCGGTCACCGAAGCCCGGGGCCTTGACGGCGACGGACTTGAAGGTGCCGCGGATCTTGTTCACGACCAGGGTCGACAGGGCCTCGCCCTCGACGTCCTCGGCGATGATGAGCAGCGACTTGTTCTCGCCGATGACCTTCTCCAGCAGCGGGAGCAGGTCCTTGACGGTGGAGACCTTGCCGGAGACCAGCAGGACGTACGGATCCTCCATGACCGCCTCCTGGCGCTCCGGATCCGTCTGGAAGTACTGCGAGATGTAGCCCTTGTCGAAGCGCATGCCCTCGGTGAGCTCGAGATCCAGACCGAAGGTCTGGGACTCCTCGACCGTGATCACGCCCTCCTTGCCGACCTTGTCCATGGCCTGGGCGATGAGCTCGCCGATGGCCGGGTCGCCGGCGGAGATCCCCGCGGTGGCGGCGATCTGCTCCTTGGTCTCGATCTCCGTGGCGGAGTCGATCAGGTGCTTGGTGACGGCCTCGACGGCCTTCTCGATGCCGCGCTTGATGCCCATGGGGTTGGCACCGGCGGCGACGTTGCGCAGGCCCTCGCGCACGAGCGCCTGGGCGAGAACGGTGGCGGTGGTGGTTCCGTCGCCGGCGACGTCGTCGGTCTTCTTGGCGACCTCCTTGACCAGCTCGGCGCCGATCTTCTCGTACGGCTCCTCGAGCTCGATCTCCTTGGCGATGGAGACGCCGTCGTTGGTGATCGTGGGGGCGCCCCACTTCTTCTCCAGCACGACGTTGCGGCCCTTGGGGCCGAGCGTGACCTTGACGGCGTCGGCGAGCTGGTTGAGACCGCTCTCCAGGCCGCGCCGGGCCTCTTCGTCGAACGCGATCATCTTTGCCATGGGGTGAATCATCCTCCGGGTATGGGGTGACACGCGTGTGGTCAGCGTCGGTGCCCGCGACGGACGGTGCGGACCGTGTCGGATCCGCGCCTCACCTTGCGACCTCGGTTCTCAGATCTTGCTGGCACTCAGGGTAGCCGAGTGCCAATCGCTTTTCTAGCACTCGCCCCCGACGAGTGCAAAGGCCCGGACGACTGATTCGCGCTCGGCGAACGACCCTCATGTCGTCCGGTCCTGCCCTACCATCGAGACGCCGTCCCACCCGTTCGCCCGAAAGGCTCGTCAATGCCCACCGAACCCGCCGCAGCAGGCGCCATCGAGAGCTCCATCGAGATCGACGCCCCGCCGGCCCGGGTCTGGGAGGTCATCTCCGAGGTCCGCAACGCCACCCAATGGAGCAGCCAGGCCTGGAAGATCTTCCCCCTCGGCGGCCGCACCGCCAAGGGCACGTGGGCACTGAACCTCAACAAGCG
Organism: Dietzia sp. 111N12-1; assembly: GCF_001658045.1. Lineage (NCBI taxonomy): Bacteria > Bacillati > Actinomycetota > Actinomycetes > Mycobacteriales > Dietziaceae > Dietzia > Dietzia sp. 111N12-1. Next base: position 15,143 of record NZ_LSSV01000082.1, read on the forward strand.
TGGGCCGCTCCTGTGGCCCACGACCAGCCGTGTGGTGGAGTTCGAGCCCGGCCGCCGGTTCGCGAACCGCATCACCGAGAACACCACCGTCTGGGTCTTCGACCTCGAGCCGACCCCCGCCGGCGGCACGCTCCTCACCGAGCGCAGGGAGGTCCCGGACGGGCTGACCTTCATCTCCCGATTCCTCACCGACAAGGTGTTCGGAGGACAGAAGTCGTTCACCAGCGAGCTGGACCGGGGCGTGTCCACCTCCCTGCAGCGGATCAAGGCGCTCGCCGAGCGGAGCTGAGGCCGGGATGGCCCGGGCCGCCGCGGCCCTCATCGCGGGCTCGCTCGTCGCGTCGCTCTCCGGCTGCGCCCTGTGGTCGGGCGGCGGCGACGACACCGACGAGCCCACCCGTGAGCAGCCCGGGCCCACCCTGGCCGCCGGCCCCCCGCCGGCGGACTGGCAGGACGTCCGCAGCCCCACCGGGCTCGTGTACTCGGTTCCGCCGGGGTGGGAGGTCGGGGACCCGTCCGGGGTCGACGACGACGCCGGCGACCCCGGATCGGACTGGGGATCGGGCTACGTCACCACCGCCAACGCCATCGCTGACCGTGGATACTGCCGGCTCGGGGGCCTGAGCTTCCGGACCCTGGTCGGCATCAGCGCGACGGCACTGCCGGGCGAGGCGCGTGAACAAGCCGAATCGGCGTCCCGGGCCATGGCGGACTCGATCGACCGACGGTTCACCCAGGCCGGTGCCGACGTCCCCGTGCCCGATGCCCGCAGCATCGGGGTCTCGGGGGTGCCCGCCTGGTACGTCTCGCTGCGCGGCGAGGTGCGTCCCCCGCGCAACGAGTGCACCCCGCCGACCATCCGCTTCGACACCATCGCGGTGTCCACGCGGGGCCCGGACGGCGCGCCGGCCTCACTGGTGTTCGTGCTCATGTCCGACGAGGGCGAGGCCGGCGTGCAGCCCACGGAGACGATCGACGCCGTGGTGGCGTCCCTGCGCTACGACATCTCGGTGTGACGCCACCCGGGCGCGGCCACCCGGTTCAGGCCGCGGTGGCGGAGTCTCGTCCGCCCGTCGCGGGATCGCCCCCGGCGGACGGTGCGATCACCTCGTCCGTCCGCGCGTCACGCGGCAAAAACTCCGCCCACCCCTGGTCGCAGCGGGCCCACGCCCAGCCGGCGTCCGCCGCGGCGTCGGCCGCGTCGACCGGGACGGTCCGTCGGCACACGGGGACGTCCGGCCCGTCCTTCGCCTGGATGAGCAGGCAGTCGCCAGACCGCTCGAAGCGGAAGCAGCGTTCGCCGTCGACCTCGAGCTCCAACCGGTCGCCGTCGATCAGGAGCTTGCCGATCAGCTGGCCCAGGAGTTCACGGGTGACCCACGGCAGCGTGCCGCGGGGTCGACCGCGCACCGCGTGGTCGGCGATCCCCGCGCCCACCATGGTGGGCCGACGGTGGACGTCGACATCAATGCGCTCGCGCGGGTCGGCCACCAGGCCCAGCTCGGGCGAGGTCACGCGGAGCTGGCGCGAGGCGGCGTACCGCATGACGGCGTTGACCACGAGTGGGCGGGTGATCACCTCGGGCCGGATGACCACGCCCACGCCGTCGATCTCCGGGCGCGAGCACAGAGCGCCGGTCTCGCCGATCGCCTCGGCCTCCGGGAACCGCTCCGACACCTCGTCGCACAGCGCCTCGAGGTCCGCCCGCACGCGTGCGGGCAACTCGTCGACGGAGGTGAACTCGCGGAGCTCCTTCTCAGCAGGGGTGACGACGATCACAAAGCTACTCATGTGCACACCATACTTCATGCTGCGTTCACTTTCCGTTCATGTCGCCGAGTCGTGTCGGAGCGGGCAACTACTCTGTGCGCATGGCCGACTCCCCCGCGTTCGCTGACCCCCACGCCGATCTCGCCCCGCTCGCGGCCGCGGTCGCCGCCCAACTCGACCGGGCCCGGTCCGATCTCGCCGATCTCGTCGCCCTGCCGTCGGTGCACGACGCCGAGCCGGAGGCCTGCGCACAGGCCAGCGACCTCGTCTGCGGCCTGCTCACGGACCTGCCGATCCCGGGCCTGGGCCCGGGATCGGTCGAGGTGATCGAGACGTCCGACGGGTCGCGCGCGGTGTTCGCCCACCGCCCGGCCGCACCCGGCCGCCCCACCGTGCTGCTCTACAGCCACTACGACGTCCAGCCCTCCGGGGACCCGGGCGAGTGGACGTCCTCGCCGTGGGAACTGACCGAGCGCGACGGCCGGTGGTACGGCCGCGGTGCCGCGGACTGCAAGGGAAACCTCGTCGTGCACCTCGCCGCCCTGCGCGCCCTCGCCGCCCTGGGTGACGACGACGAGGTCGGCGACCCCGGGGCGGACCCGCTGGACGGCCTGGGGATCCGACTCGTCGTGGAGGGCTCCGAGGAGACCGGCGGAGGGGGCCTGGACGATCTCGTGGCGTCGCGGCCAGACTTGGTGGCGGCGGAGGCGATCCTCATCGCCGATTCCGGGAACGTCTCGGTCGGCACCCCCACGCTCACGACCAGCCTCCGGGGGATCGCCAACCTCGTCGTCGTCGTCGACACCCTGGAGGCCGGGGTCCACTCCGGACAGTTCGGGGGCGCGGCGCCCGACGCGCTCGCCGCCCTCATCTCCATCCTCGCCTCGCTGCGCGACCCCGCCACCGGCGCCACGACCGTCGACGGCCTGGACTTCACCGGCGAGTGGGACGGGCAGGCCTACCCCGAAGAGACGTTCCGCGCCGACGCCGGGATCCTCGACGGGGTGGAGGTCTCCACGGCGGCCCCGCTCGCGGACCTGGTGTGGTCACGGCCCGCGGTGACCGTGCTGGGGATCGACTGCCCGCCGGTCGAGGGGGCGATCGCCGCCGTCCAACCCCGAGCCCGCGCCTTGGTCAACCTGCGCGTTCCACCCGGGATCGACCCGGTCGAGGCGCAGCGGCTACTCACCGCGCACATCGAGCGGCGCAGGCCGTGGAACGCCCGGGTGACGGTGGAACCCGAGGCCGTCGGCCACCCGTTCCGCTCGGTGCCGGCGGGCGGCTCGGACCCGGTCCACGACCTGCTCTCGCAGTGCCTGGTGCAGGCCTACGGTGCGGAGGAGGTCGCCGTGGTCGGCTCCGGCGGATCGATCCCGCTGTGCACCGCGCTGCAGCGGGCGCATCCCGACGCGAGCATCGCACTGTTCGGCGTCGAGGATCCCGCGGCCGCTATCCACTCCCCCGACGAGAGCGTCGACCCGCGGGAGATCGAGCGCATCGCACTGGCGGAGGCGGCGTTCCTGCAGCGCTACCGCTGAGCCCCCCGGCCCGGAGAACCGGTAACGGTGTGATGCCCGTGGGCCGATACTGTCACCAGAGGCGGCGCGACCAGGTCTCGGCTGCCCGGAAGAAGGAGCCGCCATGCCCGTGCCCGCACTCGCCCACCGCGTCACCCGCGCAGGCCGCGCCCTCCTCGCGACCGCTGTCGCCGCCGCGCTGACGGTGGGGCTGCTCCCCGCCCCCGCGCAGGCGCAGGGGCTACCGGGGTCGATCAGCCCGGAGCAGATCGCCAACGGTGCTCTCGGCACCATCTCGCCGGAGAGCCTCAGCCAGCTCCTCTACTTCGGCAACCTGCCAGGCTCGTCCGGGTCATCGATGATGGGCATCGCCAACCGACTCGGATTCTCCCCCAACATGTTCGCCGGACCCCCGCCGCCGGCGCCCCAACCCAACCCGAACATCACCGAGACCCGTGTCGTGCGCAAGGACGTCGACGGCCGCTACGAGCGGTGGCTCATCGACTCGGCCGACATGAAGCGCGGGATCACCGTCGAGGTCTACCGCGCGCCCGACGGTAATCAGAACGCGCCGTTCCTGTACCTCCTCGACGGTGTCGGCTCCGAACTCCCCAGCGGCTTCATGCAGTGGGGCGCGGCAGAGCAGTTCGCGGACGAGAACGTCAACCTCGTCATCCCGACCGGTGGCCAGGGTTCGATGTGGGCGGACTGGAACGAGCCCGACCCGGTGCTGGGCATCAGCAAGTGGGAGGCGTTCATCACCCGCGACCTGCCCGCCCTGGTCGAGCCCGAGGTCAGCACCAGCCGCAGCCGCGCGATCGGCGGCATCTCGATGGGCGCCGGCGCGGCCGTGACCATCGCCACCCGCCACCCCGATCTCTACCGGGCCGTCTTCGGCGTCTCGGGCTGCTACTCCACCGGCACGCTCGGTCAGATCCTCACCCGCTACACCGTGGAGAGCCGCGGCGCGACCCTGACCAACATGTGGGGCGAGCCGGGCACCGCGCAGTGGGCGGCCCACGACGCGCTGATCAACGCGGAGGAGCTGCGCGGAAAGGCGATCTACCTCTCGTCCGGCACGGGCGTGGCCAACCCGGGCGACTGGGAGGACTACAACAACGACGCCGCCAACTTCATCGCCGGCATGGCGCTCGAACAGGCCACCGGGCAGTGCACGCGCGCGGCGGACCGTCGCCTGCGGGACCTGGGCATCCCGGCGACGATCGACCACCTGCCCACCGGGCTGCACAACTGGTCCTACTACTCGCGTCAGATCCCCGTCGCCTGGAACGCCATCCGCGGCGCGCTGTAACCCCACCGGGGACCCAGAGGAGCCGGCGCTCGCCGCGATACGCTCACCTCCGTGAACCCCCGCCCGGATCTTGACCTGACCCTGCGCCTGTCGGCGTCCGCGGCCGACTCCCGACGGGGAATCGTCCGCGCACACCCGGAAGTGATCCTCGCGCTGGGGATGCGCGAGTGGGATGCCATCGAGATCATCGGTGCCCGCACGACGGGCGCCGTGGTCGCCGCCGCGGCCACGGGCGCGCCGAGCGGCGTGCTGGTCGTCGACGAGGTGGTGGCCGCCAACTGTGGCCTCGGTGAAGACGCGCGGGTGACCGTGCGGGCCGCGGAGGTGACGGGCGCGCAGTCCGTCGAGGTCCAGGGCCTCCCGCCGGCGGGTCGCGGAGTCGCCGAGCGTGTGCTGCGGTCGGCGCTGCTGGGCAAGGTGGTGCGGGTCGGGGACTCGGTCACGCTGATGCCGCGCGACCTCGGCCCCGACTTCCCCACCTCCGACACGACCCGCACCCTGCGCAACACCATGGGCGCGGCATGGGGCACCGAGCTGCTCACCGTCACCGCGACCGTGCCCGGCGGGACCGTCTCCGTGCAGCCCACCACGGCGATCGTGACCGGCGTGGGCACCGGGGGCGCGGGGGCCGGGGGCACCGGTCCGACGGCGAGCTCCCCCACCGCGGCGGCTCCTGCCGCCGCCGGGGGCAGCGCGGGCCCGGAGACGGCCATCACGGCCGTCGCGAGGGAAGACCTCGTCGGGGTCGCCGACCGGGCCGAGGTGCTGGAGCAATGGCTCTCCCTCGCGCTGGACCGCTCGGAGTTGTTGCGGACGCTGGGCGCGTCGCCGCACCTCGGGGTGCTGGTGGCGGGACCTCCGGGCGTCGGCAAGGCGACGCTGGTCCGCTCGGTCGCCGGCCACCGGCGGCTCGAGGTGGTCGACGGGCCCTCGGTCGGAGCGCTCGACCCCGCCTCACGACTCGAGGCGGTACGTGCCGCCGCCGAGCGGGCCCGCGAGAATGGCGGGATCCTGCTGGTCACCGACGTCGACGCACTGCTCCCCGCCCAGCCCGAGCCGGTGTCCACGCTGGTCCTCGACCGACTGCGGTCGGTGGTGGCGTCCCCAGGATCGGTGCTGGTGGCGACCTGCGTGCGCCCAGAGGACGCCGACGCCCGGCTCCGCGAGCCCGACCTCTGCGACCGCGTGCTCGACCTGCCCCTGCCCGACGCGGCCGACCGCGCCGCGCTGCTGGAGGTCATGCTCAGAAACGTGCCCACCGGGACGCTGGACCTGCGCGCCGTCGCCGAGCGCACCCCCGGGTACGTCGCCGGCGACCTGAGGGCACTGACCCGGGAGGCGGCCCTGCGGGCGGCCGGGCGGGCCGCGGGCAACGGCGTCACCGACCGGCCCGCGCACGGCGACCCCGCGCCAAATCTCCCCGCGCCCGACCACCCCGCGCCCGACCACCCCGTCGCCCGTCTGGAGCAGGACGACCTCCTGGGCGCGATCAGCGTGATCCGGCCGCTGTCCCGGTCCGGCACCGAGGAGCTGAGCCTGGGATCGATCACCCTCGACGACGTCGGGGACATGGAGGAGGTGCGGCAGGCGCTCACCGAGACGGTGCTGTGGCCGCTGCAGCACCGCGACTCCTTCGAACGGCTGGGGGTGCAGCCGCCACGGGGCGTGCTGTTGTACGGTCCCCCGGGCTGCGGCAAGACGTTCGTCGTGCGGGCCCTCGCCGCGAGCGGGCGGCTGACGGTGCACATGGTCAAGGGTGCCGAGCTCATGGACAAGTGGGTCGGGTCCTCGGAGAAGGCCGTCCGCGACCTGTTCCGCAAGGCGCGTGACTCGGCGCCGTCGTTGGTGTTCCTCGACGAGATCGACGCGCTCGCCCCGCGGCGGGGCCAGTCCGGCGATTCGGGCGTCGGCGACCGGGTCGTCGCGGCCCTGCTCACCGAACTCGACGGTGCGGAGCCACTGGGTGATGTGGTCATCCTCGGCGCCACCAACCGGCCCGAACTCATCGACCCCGCCCTGCTGCGTCCGGGGCGGCTCGAACGCCTGGTGTTCGTCCCCCCGCCGGACGCCGAGGCCCGCGCCGACATCCTCCGGGCGGCCGGCCGGGACGTCCCGCTGGCCGAGGACGTCGACCTGGCCGAGCTCGCGACCGACCTGGACGGGTATTCCGCGGCGGACTGCGCCGCGCTGCTGCGGGAGTCGGCGCTCACCGCGATGCGTCGCGACATCGACGCGGCCGAGGTCACCGCAGAGGACGTGGCGCGCGCCCGCCGCGCGGTCAGACCCTCGCTCGACCCCGTGCAGGTGGAGGACCTCCGGCAGTACGCCGAGCGTCGCGAGAGCTGAGCAGCGCGAGGGTGCCGCGCGCGGGGGCGGGGCGCCACGGGCTTGCCGGGATTCACGCCGGCGGCCTAGAGTGTCTGACCATGCGGAAGATTCTCGTAGTAACCGGACGTAACGGGGCCTGACAGACCGGCACCCCCGTTGCGTGGTTACTCCTTCTCCCGTCGGTCACCTCACCGACGCGAGAGAAGCGAGAACCCCATGACCCCCACGGCGAATCCCACCTTCGGCCGGCCCAACGCGACCGCCGGCTCTCCCACCTGCCCCTTCGCGGACCGATTCGGCCGCCGCCTGCCACGGGGGTTCGCCTCCGAGGCCGCGGGCCTGGACTGGCGCACGCTGCTCGACACCTACGCCCCGTCCTCCGACCGCTTTCATCTGGCCGATTTCTCCCGCCGCCCGCTGGGTCGGGGCATCACCGCCTACGAGGCGATCCTGGCCACCCGTGCCGCAGGGGACGCGCCCGGCGAGTTCACCGCCCGCCGCCTGACCACCGAGTCCTGCGGTGACGTCACCGCGATGTCCGACATGCTGGGCCAGGTCGGCGCGCGTGCGGAGATCGAGCAGTTCCACCAGTACGAGGGCCACCGGCACGACGGCCACGCCTTCGGCGAGGCCGGATCGTGGTGCACGATCCTGCGCGCCAGCTGTGGTCGCCGCGAGACGTGGGCGCTCGGGTTCGGGCAGACCTCCACCGAGGCCTCGATCGCGGCGCTGCTCAGCGCCGCGACCCGTCTCCACCTGCGGTGAAGTCGGCTCAGAAACACCGTTCTGTAAAGTGATCACAGGAACCACGCCCCGGTCGACCACCGACTCCCCGCCGCCTCGCGGCGGATACGTCCGCATGTCGTCGTCCGTTCGACGCAAGGAAAGGAGCCGCCGGTGATCGTGATCCTCGCGGCCCATGCCGTGGCCGCCCTGATCGCGATCCCGTTGGTGTCCAGGTTCGGACGCCGCGCCTTCCCGCTCCTGGCGTTGGTCCCCGCCGCCGGCGCGGTCTGGGTGGCCGCGAACCTCGACCGGGTACCCACGGAGTCCATCCAGTGGGCTCCCGGCATCCACCTGGCGCTCGACCTGCGGATGGACGCCCTGTCCGCGCTGATGTCCCTCATCGCACTGGGCGTCGGTGCGTTGGTGCTGTTCTACTGCACCTGGTACTTCGACGACTCCGAACCGCGACTCCACCTGTTCGCCGCGGAGCTCGTCGCCTTCGCGGGCGTCATGTTCGGCCTGGTCGTGGCCGACAACATGATCCTGCTGTACATCTTCTGGGAGATCACCTCCGTTCTGAGCTTCCTGCTGGTCGGCCACTACGCCGAGCGGGCCTCGTCCCGGCGTGCCGCCACCCAGGCACTGCTGGTGACCACCCTCGGCGGCCTGGCGATGCTCGTCGGCATGATCATCCTGGCGCAGGAAGCCGGGTCGTACCTGCTCAGCGAGATCGTCGCGGCCCCACCGTCGGGGGCCCAAGTCCACTGGGCCCTCGCCCTGCTCATCATCGGCGCGGCGAGCAAGTCCGCCATCGCTCCCCTGCACTTCTGGCTACCGGGGGCGATGACTGCCCCCACCCCGGTGAGCGCGTACCTGCACTCCGCGGCCATGGTCAAGGCCGGCGTCTTCCTCGTCGCGGCGTTCAGTCCCGGGTTGTCCGGCTCGTCCACCTGGCAGCTACCGCTCATCGCCCTGGGCCTGGTCTCCCTGCTCATGGCCGGGTGGCGGGCGCTGAGAGAGACGGACCTCAAGCTGGTGCTGGCCTTCGGCACCGTGTCCCAGCTGGGCTTCCTGCTCGTGCTGGTGGGCATCGGCTCCCGGGACACCATGCTCGCCGGGCTCACCATGCTGCTCGCGCACTCGCTGTTCAAGTCGTCCCTGTTCATGGCGGTCGGCGTGATCGACAAGACGACCGGCACCCGCGAGATCCGCGAGCTGTCGGGCCTCGGTCGCAAGCGGCCCGCGCTGGCGGTGTTCTTCACCCTCGCCGCCGCCTCGATGGCCGGGCTCCCGCCCTTCCTCGGGTTCATCGGCAAGGAGTCCGCGTTCGCCACCGTGCTGGCCGAGGGGAGGCTGCACGGGATGCCGGCGATCGTCGTCACCGCGGGCCTCGTCGTGGGCTCGGTGCTCACCTTCTCGTACACCGCCCGCCTGGTCATGGGTGCATTCCGGGACAAGCCGTCCTTCTCCGACGGGATCAGCCCGGCCGTCGCCGACTCGAAGCCAGTCAACCCGATGTTCCTCTCGGTGCCCGCGGTCCTCGCCGTCGCCGGCCTCGTGCTCGGCCTGTGGTCGGCGCCCGTCGAGAACCTCCTCGTCCGGTTCGTCGACGTCGCGTTCCCGCCCGGCAGCCCGTGGCGCGGGGACGAGGCCTACCACCTGGGACTGTGGCACGGCGTCGGTATCCCGCTGGCGCTCACGGCGGTCGTGTACGTGCTGGGAACCATGCTCTACGTCGCCCAGCGGACCGTCGAGCGGATGCAGTTCGAGTCGCCCGCGCTGGGTAACGCCGACCGCATCTACGACGCCGTCCTGCGCTTCTTCGACCTCTTGTCACTGCGCCTGACCGCGAGTATCCAGCGCGGCTCCCTCCCGCTGACGCTCGGCATCATCCTGTTCACCCTCGTGCTGTTCCCGTTCGCGTCTCTCATGGTCGGCACCCGCGAGGGCCTGCGGATGGAGCTGGCGGGCAACCCGGTCGTGCTGTTCGTCATGATCCCCATGACCGTCGCCGCGATCGCCGCCACCGTCCTGCGCAACCGCCTCGCCGCGGTGATCAGCATGTCCGTCACCGGTTACGGCGTCGCCATCATCTTCGCCTTCCACGGCGCCCCGGACCTGGCCCTCACCCAGGTGTTGGTGGAGACGCTGCTGATGGTCGCGTTCGTCCTGGTGCTGCGCACGATGCCCGCCGAGGTCCCGTTGTCGGACGGCTTCCGCCGGACCCGCGCCTGGCTCGGCATCGGGGTGGGCCTGCTCGTGGTGATCGTCGGCGCCTACGCCATCAACGCCCGCCAGCGGCCCGCCGTGTCCACCGTCTTCCCGGACCTCGCCTACGACATCGGCAACGGTGCCAACGCCGTCAACGTCACCCTGGTCGACATCCGCGCCTGGGACACCCTCGGTGAGATCACGGTGCTGCTCGTCGCCGCCACCGGCGTGGCCAGCCTGGTCTTCCGCAACCGCCGCTACGGCTCGGGGCCCCGCCTCGCCGACGCCGGCAAGACGCGCTCCGGCCGACGGGGCATCGAGGCCGCCCGCATCGTCGTCGAGGCTCCCGGCGCCTCCCCCGGCCGCTGGCTGGTCGGGGCGACCGTCCGCGATCCGCGCGCCCGCTCCCTCGTCCTCGAGGTCACCACCAGGCTCATCTTCCCCACCATGATGATCCTGAGCCTGTTCTTCTTCTTCGCCGGACACAACAATCCCGGAGGCGGCTTCGCGGGCGGTCTCGTGGCGGGCCTGGCCCTCGTACTGCGGTACGTCGCCGGCGGCCGTTACGAGCTCGGAGAGGCCATCCCGATCGACGCCGGCCGGATCCTCGGATCCGGGCTCCTGCTGGCCGCCGGCACGGCCACCGCGTCCATGTTCTTCGGGGCGCCTCCCCTGTCCAGCGCCACCTTCGAGGGGACGCTCCCCGTGTTCGGGGACGTCAAGTTCGTCACGGCACTCTTCTTCGACGCCGGGGTGTACCTCATCGTCGTCGGTCTCGTCCTCGACATCCTCCGCAGCCTCGGCGCCCGACTCGACCTGGACGCCGAGGACCTCGAGGAACTCCGCGCCGTCTACGTCGACGCCACCGACTCGCCGTCCACCGCCTCCCTGCGCCGCGTCCCCGGCGTCGACGGCGCCGCACCGCGGTCCGACCTGGCCGCCCGCCGCGCCGACCGCCTGAGAGCCGCCGAGAACCAGGGCACGACCTCCCGGGGGATGCCATGACCGCCGACTTCGCACTGCTGCTCCTGGCGGGCATCCTCAGCGCCGCCGGCGTCTACCTACTGCTCGAGCGCGCCATCATCAAGATCCTGCTGGGGATCATGATCCTGTCCAACGGCGTCAACCTGCTGCTGCTGGCGGCCGGCGGCGCCCCCGGGAACCCGCCCATCCGCGACCGGACCTGGGGCGGCAACGCCACCGACTCCGATCCGCTGGCCCAGGCCATGATCCTCACCGCCATCGTCATCACCGCCGGTGTCGGGGCGTTCATCCTGGCGCTGGCCTACCGCTCGTACCAGTTCACCACCGTGGACGAGGTCGCGGACGACGTCGAGGACACCAAGATCGCCCGACGCTCCCCCACCGACGCCTGGTCCGCTCCCGACCGTGACGCCTCCGACGACCACGCCACCGGTCAGCCCACCGAACTCGGTGACCACGTCGACTACGACGACGAGGACCTCGAGGAGGCCGAAGCCGAGGCCGCCGCCGAAGCCCGAGCGGAGGCCCGGGCCAGAGCCGAGGCCGACGCTCGCGCGGAGGCACGGGCCCGCGCCGAGGCGGAGGCCCGACGTATCGATCGACGCGTGAAGCGCAACAAGGACGCCGGAAAGGAGGAGGACCTGTGATCTCCCCCGAACTCTTCGGCTACCTCATCCCGTCGGTCGTCCTCGCCCCGATGCTGGCGGCCGCCCTCTGTCTGGTGGTCTCCCGCCGACCGCGGGTGCAGAACGTCATCACGATCGCCACCCTGACCGGGGTGTTGGTCATCTCCGGCATCCTGCTGGTGCTGACCGAACAACACGGGATGCACACCGTCCAGGTGGGAGGCTGGGACGCCCCGGTCGGCATCACCCTGGTCGCGGACCGGCTCAGCGCGCTGATGCTGTGCGTATCCGCCGTGATCCTGCTGACGGTCATCATCTACGCCGTCGGCCAGGGTGTCCGCGACGGTGACGGCGACCAGCCGACCTCGGTCTTCCTGCCCACCTACCTCGCGCTGGCCGCCGGCCTGAACGCGGCGTTCATCGCCGGCGACCTGTTCAACCTGTTCGTCGGGTTCGAGATGCTGCTGGCCGCGTCGTACGTGCTGCTCACGCTGGGTGCCAGTCAGGAACGTGTGCGCGCGGGCGTGTCGTACACCGTTGTGTCGATGGTGTCCTCGATGGTCTTCCTGCTGGGCATCGCGCTGACCTATTCCGCCGTCGGAACGCTCAACCTGGCGCAGGTCGCCACCCGGATGGCCGAGGTCCCGGACGGCCTGCGGCACACCATCTTCGCCGTGTTCCTCGTGGCGTTCGGCATCAAGGCCGCCGTGTTCCCGCTGTCCACGTGGCTGCCCGACTCGTACCCGACCGCGCCCGCCCCGGTCACCGCCGTGTTCGCCGGTCTGCTCACCAAGGTCGGCGTCTACGCGATCATCCGCTTCCACACCCTGGTGTTCCCCGGGGGCAGCATGGACGGCGTCCTCCTGGTGGCCGGCCTGTTGACGATGGTCGTGGGGATCCTCGGTGCGATCGCCCAGTCGGACATCAAGCGGATATTGTCGTTCACCCTGGTCAGCCACATCGGCTACATGATCTTCGGGGTCGCCCTGTCCACCGAGTCCGGGCTGAGCGCCGCGATCTACTACGTCGGCCACCACATCGTCGTGCAGACCACACTGTTCCTGGTCGTGGGCCTCATCGAACGGCAGGCGGGGTCGTCCTCCCTGCGCCGGTTGGGGTCCCTCGGCGTCGTCAGCCCCGTCCTCGCCGTCACGTTCCTCATCCCGGCGCTCAACCTGGGCGGGATCCCGCCGTTCTCCGGCTTCGTCGGCAAGCTCGCCGTGGTCCAGGCCGGCGCAGAGGTCGGCGGGGTCCTCATGTGGGTGCTCGTCGCCGGCGCCATGGTCACCAGCCTGCTGACGCTGTACGTGGTCGTGCGCGTGTGGTCCAAGGCGTTCTGGCGGCCCCGGGCGGACGCCCCCGAGGGCGCGATCGCGCTGGCCAAGCCGCTCGCACTGCTGCCGTCCGACGAGTACGTCGAGTTCGACGAGCGCGACGAGGTCGGGCGGATGCCGTGGAGCATGCTGGCCCCGACGTGGGCGCTCATCGTCGTCTCGCTCCTCATGACCGTCTTCGCCGGCCCGCTGCTCGCGGTCACCGACGGCGCCGCCGAAAGCCTCCGGGAGCGTGTCGAGTACCTCGTCACCGTCCCCACCGACGCCACACCCGAACGCTTCGTCGACTCCGTGACGGGGGTGCGCTGACATGGCCCGGAAGATGACGTTGGAGCCGCGGGTGCTCGGCGCCCGCCTGTTCATGACCCTGTGGCTGGCATTCGCCTGGGTCCTGCTGTGGGGCAGCATCGACATCGGCACCATCGCCGCCGGACTCATCGTCGCGACCGTGGTGATGGCCGTCCTCCCGCTCCCCCGCGTCCCCGTCGAGGGTCTGCTGCGGCCGGTGTCGATGGTGTGGCTGGTGCTCGTGGTGGCCTACTACCTGGTCCGCTCGTCGTTCGCCGTCGCCTGGCTGTCGGTCCGGCCCCAGGCTCCCCCACGCTCCGCCGTGCTGCGCGCCCCGATGCGGCTGAAGTCCGACTTCACCCTGGCCCTGGCCGTCAACACCCTCAACCTCATGCCGGGCGGCATCGTCGTCCGCGTCGATCCCGCGGCCCGCTACGTCTACATCCACGTGCTGAACACCGGAACCGACGACGCCGTGGAGCATTTCCGATCCCAGACCGCGCACATCGAGACGCTCTACCAGCGCGCCTTCGAACGCGACGAGGACTGGAAGCCGAGCCCGGAGCACTACTCGGCACCCGCCGACAGCGCCCCGACGACCGGGGGCACCGCGGACTCGGCGGAATCCGCACCCCACGCCGCTAACCAAGCCGCGCCAGCTCACTCCGCCGCAGACCACACCGACGCAGACGAGCCCGGAGCTGCACGAGTCGAAGCAGAGCAGGCCGAAACAGAGCAGGCCGCAGCCGAGCACGCGGCACACCACGCGGACGACGCCGACGGCCCCACCCCGGAACAGGAGGCCCCCCGGTGAACATCATCTCGCTCATCCTGTGGAGTCTGGCCATCATCGCGCTGACGGCCGCGCTGTTCGCCACGATGATCCGGCTCGTCGGCGGCCCCAACACCCTCGACCGCCTGATCTCCCTGGATGCGCTCGTCGCGGTCGCCCAGGGTGGCATCGGTGTCTACATCGCCTGGTCCAAGGACACCACCCCCGCCGCCGCGCTCGTCGCGCTCGCCCTCGTGGCGTTCCTCGGGTCGGTGTCCGTGGCCCGTTTCCGCGTGAACGACACCGTCGGATCGCCCGAGGAGGCCCTCCCATGACCAACGACCTGGTGGAGATCATCTCCGCACTGTTCGTCCTCGCCGGCGCGCTGCTGACACTGGCCAGCGCGATCGGCCTCGTCCGCTTCCGCGACACCCTCAGCCGCATGCACCCGGCCGCCAAGCCGCAGGTCCTCGGCCTCGTGCTGATCCTGCTCGGCGCCGGGATCCGGATCTTCCCGGACATCGACCTGGGCATGCTCGTGCTGGCCGCCATCGTCGCCGTGTGCACGGCGCCGGTGATCGCGAACCGCGTGGGCAACCTCGCCTACCGGGAGAGCGTCGAGGACGGCACCATCACCCACGAGGCCCCGGTGCTGGAGAAGTTCACCGGGTCGGGCCTCGACGGTAGCGCCGCCAACTGACCCGTCGCGCGGCCGGGGCCGGCCGCCGGCTCAACGCGAAGAGCGTCCCGCACCTGTCCCTCTCGGGGAACGTGTGCGGGACGCTCTTCTCGTCGTCCGGGGGTGGTGTCGACCCGTCAGGTCAGGGGCGGGCTGCTCAGGGGGCGGGCTGCGCCGGGGCGTTGCCGGCCTGCTGCCCGGCTCCCGGGACGACCACGCCGTCGTCGGTGGTGGCCTGGCCGCCGCCCTCGTCGCCGCCCTCGCCACCGGGAGTGCCCGTCTCGGTCGCGCCGGGCTCGAAGTCGCCGGCCCCCTCGGGCACGTCGGTCTCCTGCGTCTCCGGGATCGAGCTCGTCGGCGCGGCGTCCTCGGTGTAGCTGGGCAGCGTGTACGGCGCGTCGGCCTCGGCCGGCTGCTCGTTGGGCGGGCTGCACGCGGCCACGGCGAACGCGAGGGCGAGTGCGGGAGCCGCGACCAGGAGGCGGCGGGCGGTCTGACGCGGGGCCATGGGGGCTCCTTCGATCTCGGGAAGCTGCAAGTCGCTAGTGAGCACGCAACCCGCGGAACGGAATGCGTGGGCTCATCATATCCTCAGGGGTCAGCGGTCGAGATCCTGGGTGACGATCACGATCACCCCTGGCGCCTCGTCCGCGAGATCCGCCGGCCGCGGCTTGGCGGTGATGCCCAACTGGGACGCGATCGCCTGTGCTGCCTGCTGTTCGCCGGGGCCCGTGCCGTAGAAGGCGGTCGACTCCGCCACGACGCCGCGGTTGGACGGCATGTTGGCCACCTCGCCCACGGCGTACCCGTTCTCGCGCAGCGCCTCGCCGGTGCGGCCGGCCAGCCCGGTCACCGTGCTGTTGTTGAAGATCTGCACGGGCACGGACGTCACGTCCGGCACCGCTCCGCCGGGGACCTGCCCGGCGGGCTGGCCCGGCGCGGGCGCCGCGGGGTCGCCGGACTGCGGGTCCTGCCCGTCGGCTCCTCCGCCGGGCGCACCGTCCTGACCGGCCCCGGCGTCGCCCGGGGCAGTTGCGGCGCCGGCGCCGTCGGCCCCGGTCTGACCGTCGGCGTCCTGTCCTGCCGAGGCGTCCTGCTCGACCTGGGAGGTGGTGTCGTCGGCGGTGGGCGTCGCCTCGTCCTCGTCACCACCGAACAGCTGGACCAGACCGACGCCGACCGCCAGCACGACCGCGGCCAGCAGCACCATCGCGATGGCGCGGTACGGCGGGCCGGTCGGCTCGTCCATGGCCGGGCCGTCGCCCTGCGCGTAGGGGTCGTCGGCGCCGTGCGCGCCGCCGTACTCGGGATCGCCGTACTCGGCATCGCCGGGCTGCGGGCTGTCGTACTGCGGGTTTCCGGACTGGGAGCTCACGCCGCCGAGTCTAGGTCAGTCGAGCCGCATTCCCAGGTTGCGCGCCGCGCGTGCCTTCTGTCGGCTGGAACGCATCCGGCGCAGCCGCTTGACGAGGAGCGGGTCCGCGGCCAGGGCCTCGGGGCGGTCGATGAGGTCGTTGAGGATCTGGAAGTAGCGCGTACCGGACATGTCGAACTGCTGCCGGATCGCCTCCTCCTTGGAGCCGGCGAACTTCCACCACTGCCGCTCGAACTCGAGCATGGCCCGGTCTCGTTCGGACAGGACGGGGTCGGCGGCGTGGAGCTCGGCCGTCCCCTGCTCGCGGTCCTTGTCGCGCTGCACCTCGCGTGCCGCGGTGGCTGACCGACCCATGTGCCTGCCTCCTGACCGTGATGACCTCTGTTGACCACTGATGACCACTACCCGGATCACCGTGCGGGTGAAATACCGTGCGGGTGAAATACCGTGCGGGTGAAATACACCCTTGTGATTCCCCCGTAGTGAACCACACGCCTCCGACACGTCGCCATGTCCGGCGCTCTAGAATCGACCACCATGGCCGTCCGTCCCATCGTCATCCTCGGCGATCCCGCGCTCCACGCCCCCACCGAGCCCGTCACCGAGTCCCCTGAGGAACTCGCGACGCTGGTGCAGGACCTCTACGACACCATGGACGCCGCCAACGGGGTGGGCCTGGCCGCCAACCAGATCGGCGTGCGCAAACGGCTGTTCGTCTACGACTGCCCCGACCTGGACACCGAGGACGGCGAGGGCGTGACCCGCGAGGAGGTCGAGGCGCGCGGCGGCTGGCTGAACCGGCGCGGATGCGTGGTCAACCCGGTCCTGGAGACGTCCGAGATCCCGGAGACCATGCCGGATCCGGAGGACGACCTCGAGGGCTGCCTGTCCGTCCCGGCGGTGAACTTCCCGCGCGGTCGCGCCTGGTGGGCGCGGGTGACGGGCACCGACGAGCACGGCGAGCCCGTCTCGGTGGAGGGGTACGGACTGTTCGCCCGCTGCCTGCAGCACGAGGTCGGCCACCTCGACGGCTTCCTCTACACCGACGGCCTCATCGGACGGAACCGGAAGGCCGCCAAGCGCCACATCCGCGACGTCGGGTGGGGCGTGCCCGGCCTGAGCTGGGATCCGGCCTCCGACCCGGACCCGTTCGCCGATGAGGACGATGAGGACCACGACGACGACGACGACGAGGTCGGCACCGACCATGGCTGAGCAGGACCGGGGCCTGTCGGAACGGTCCCGGTGGAACGCCGGCCGCCGGGTGGCGGTGGGCGATCGCGTGGTGGTGCGTCGCCACCTGGAGGCGGGCCAGACCTCGCACCTGTACTCGGACGTCATCGGTCGCGTGGTGGAGCTCGAGCCGGAACTGGTCGTGGCCCGCGAGTCCGGTGAGCAGGTGCGGATCGCGGACGCCGACATCGCGGTGCTCAAGGTGATCCCGCCGCGGCCGGTGCGGGCCCGCGACATCCGGGCGCACGAGTACGCCGGTGCCCTGGCGTGGCCCGGACCGGAGTACGAGGTGGTCGACGGCTGGTTCTGCCGCGCCGGCGACGACTGGTCCTACCGCGGGAACTCGGCGGTGCCCGTCCTGCCGTGGGCCGACTGCGAGGACCTGGACGGGGTGCGTTCCTGGTACGCCGCCCGCGGCCTGCCGCTGCGACTCGTGGACGTGGACCGGCTGGTGAAATCCGA
This sequence comes from Dietzia sp. 111N12-1, assembly GCF_001658045.1. Classification (NCBI taxonomy): domain Bacteria; kingdom Bacillati; phylum Actinomycetota; class Actinomycetes; order Mycobacteriales; family Dietziaceae; genus Dietzia; species Dietzia sp. 111N12-1. Next base: position 32,760 of record NZ_LSSV01000082.1, read on the forward strand.
CCGGATGAGGCTCGGCGGCGCCCCGGTGGACGCCTCGCGGATCCATGCCGACCGCGACCTCCTGCTGTGCACCGCCGACAGCCGCGACCTGCTCGCGGTGGTCGACGAGGCGTTCCCCGCCGCCACCCGGCCGGCGGTCACCCTGGCCGAGCGTCCCGACGACGACTGGCTGGCGCTCTACCACGCCACCGCCGATCTCGACCCCGAGCGGGTCCGGCCCGCGATGCTCGCCACCGCGGGGCTCGTCGCCTCCGGACCGGACGCCGGCGAACCCGGCCCCGGCGGCCACGCGGTGTTCGCCCGGCTCGAGTCCGGCGGGGACCTGGCCGCGATCGCCCGCGGCGCCGTCACCGCCGGACCCGACGGCCACCCGCGGATCGCGGTGTCCTGCGTGCAGACCGCGGACGCCCACCGCCGCCGCGGCCTGGCCGAGGTGGTCACCGGCTCGCTCGTGGAGTGGGGACTGGGCCTCGGCGCGCAGGAATGTCACCTGCACGTGTTCGCGGACAACTCTGCCGGGCGTGGCCTGTGGGCCAAGCTCGGACTGCAGCCGCACCATTCGCTGCGCCACCTCGTCGTCGTCGACTGACACCGGCGCCGCTCCCCCGGTGACACCGCCGCGCGGAGGGCAATACACTCGGGCGCATGCGTCTGGCCACCTGGAATGTGAACTCGATCCGTGCCCGGAAAGACCGCGTGCTCGCGTGGCTCGAACGGTCCGACGTCGACGTCCTGGCGATGCAGGAGACCAAGTGCAAGGACGAGCAGTTCCCCGAAGACGCGTTCCGTGAGCTCGGGTACGAGGTCGCCCACCACGGGCTGAGCCAGTGGAACGGGGTCGCCGTGGCCTCCCGGGTGGGGCTCGAGGACGTGCGTCTGGGCTTCGACGACATGCCCGGCTTCCACAAGGATCCCGAGGTCTCGCAGGACCCGGAGGCCCGCGCCATCTCGGCGGTCTGCGACGGCGTCCGCGTGTACAGCCTCTACGTCCCCAACGGCCGGGAGCTGGGCGACCCGCACTACACGTACAAGCTGGAGTGGCTGGCCCGCCTGCGTGACCACGCCGCCGCCGAGTTGGCCGCCGACTCCGCCGCCCAGATCGCCCTCGTGGGTGACTGGAACGTCGCGCCGCTCGACGAGGACGTGTGGGACCCGGAGGTCTTCGAGGGCAAGACCCACACCTCCGGACCCGAGCGGCTCGCGTTCGCCGCGTTCGACGGCGCCGGCTTCCGCGAGGTCACCCGCGAACGCACCCCCGGGCCCGGCGTCTACACCTACTGGGACTACACCGGACTCAGCTTCCCCAAGCGCAAGGGCATGCGGATCGACTTCCAGCTGCACTCCCCCGCCCTGGCCGCCCGCGTGACCGGGGCGTCCATCGACCGCGAGGAGCGCAAGGGCAAGGGCGCCTCCGACCACGCGCCCGTCGTCGTGGACCTCGACTGAGCCATGTCCACGTTCCAGCTTCGGCGCTACATCGACCGCCTGCGCGCCGAGGGGTTCACGGTCCGCGACGACCACGGCGAGGACCCGGATCTCATCGACATCCACGGCCGGGCCGTCGACACCTGGCGGGAGAACTACCCGTACGACGAGCGACTGGACCGCAACCAGTACGAGGTCGAGAAGTACCTGCTGCAGATCGAGCTGCTGAAGTTCCAGAACTGGCAGGCCGAGACCGGGCACCGGCAGGTGATCGTGTTCGAGGGCCGCGACGCCGCCGGCAAGGGCGGGACGATCAAGCGGTTCACCGAGTACATCAACGTCCGCCAGGCCCGCGTCGTCGCGCTGATCAAGCCGACCGAGACCGAGATGTACCAGTGGTACTTCCAGCGGTACGTGGCCCATCTGCCCAGCCGCGGTGAGCTCGTGCTGTTCGACCGCTCCTGGTACAACCGCGCCGGCGTGGAGCGGGTGATGGGCTTCTGCACCGATTCCCAGTACGAGACGTTCATGGAGCAGGCGCCCATGTTCGAGAAGATGCTGGTCGAGTCCGGGGTCGGTCTGACCAAGTTCTGGTTCTCGGTCACCCGGGAGGAGCAGAAGACCCGGTTCGCGATCCGGCAGCTCGACCCGGTCCGTCGGTGGAAGCTCTCGCCCATGGACCTGCAGTCCCTCGGCAAGTGGGACGAGTACACGGAGGCCAAGGAGGAGATGTTCCGTCGTACGGACACCGAGTGGGCCCCGTGGATCACCATCAAGTCCAACGACAAGAAGCGGGCCCGCATCAACGCGATGCGCTACTTCCTGAACCAGTTCGACTACCCGGACAAGGACCCCCAGGTGGTGTTCGACCCGGACCCGCAGATCGTCCGACGCGGCAAGGACGCCGTCGGGGACTAGCGGAGGGAGCGCCAGCGAGCGGAGCGATGTCCCCGCGCACAGAACCCGTCGGGGACTGACTGAGCCTGCTCAGGAGGGCCCCGCGCACAGGCCTGGCGGAGCCGCGCGGGGAATGTCTGGGCGGCGGGGGGCCTTGAACTGGGTATGAGCCATTCCAATGACCCCGCCGTCATCACGCGCTTGCTCACCGAGAAGGGCCGCTGGGCCGTCGCCGGCCTGTCCACCAACTCCGCGCGCACCGCGTACGGGATAGCCGCCTACGTCCGCGACCTGGGACATGAGATCGTGCCGGTCCATCCCAAGGCCGAGACCGTGCACGGTCAGCAGGGCTATCCGGATCTCGCGTCCGTTCCCGGTGAGATCGATGTGGTCGACGTGTTCGTCAACTCACAGCTCGCGGGCGGCGTGGTGGACGATCCGATAGCCAAGGGAGCCAAGGCGGTCTGGTTGCAGCTGGGGGTGGTCGACGAGGCCGCGGCGCAGCGGGCGAAGGATGCAGGGCTGGACGTGGTGATGGACGCGTGCCCTGCGATCGAAGCCCCTCGTCTGGGCCTGGCCTGAACCGCGGACCCGGCCGGGTCTAGAAGCCGCTCGAGGCCAGTCCCACCATCGCGAAGATGAAGATGAAGTACAACACGATGAGGACTGCCACGATCCCCAGTGAGATCATGCCGAGCTTCTTGGCGGTCGCGCTGGCGGCCTCGGCTTCGGCGTGGCGACCGGCGGCCCACAGCGGGTAGACGTCCAGCGCGCGGGTCATCGCGACGAACGACAACGGCCAGAAGAACAGGATCGACGCGACCGCCCAGCCGACGTTCGACGGCGGGCCGGGGTGAGCTCCCGAGGTGGTCCCGTACCCGCCCGCCCCGGCAAAGGACGGGGTCTGCGCGCCGTAGCCGGTCGGGGTCTGCGCGCCGTAGTCGGTCTGTCCGTACGAGCCCTGGCTGTACGGACTCTGTCCGTATGTGCCCTGGCCGTATGTGCCCTGGCTGTAGGTGCCCTGCCCGTACGGGTTCTGGCCGTAGGAGCCCCGACTCGCATCGTCGCCACCGGTCGAGTCGCCGTCGGCAGTGTTCCCCTGGGGCGGGTAGGTCATGGGGGTCCTCCGGGTAGCTGGTCGTCTGGGGTCAGACTACGTCCCGCTCCCCCGGCCCCTTCTCAGCCGCTCGTCGGCCGGCTGACAATGGTCACCGCGGGCCACGGTCACCGCCCCGCGTCTGTCACGGCTGGGCGACCAGGAGCTGATATTCCGGGAAGCGAACAAGGAACCGCCGCACGTAGCTGCAGACCGGCCGGATCTTGAGCTCGTCGAGCCGCATGCGGGTGAGCACCAGGCTGACCAGCAATCGCGCGATCCCCTGCTGTCCGTACCGCTCCTCGATCACGGTGTGGAGCAGGATGTAGACGTCGCCGTCCTTCTCGTAACCGACGAGACCCATGAAGGTCTCGCTGTCCCACAGTTCGAAGCGGTCTCTATCGGTGTTGTGGACCAGCTTGAGCGACGTTACAGGGGACATCAGAACTCCTTCGGCAGGGCGTGTTCCACCCGCGATGCTACTCGTCGGGTTACGCTCGCCCCGGCACAATCACATACTCGTCCACACGGGAGTCCGCTTCGATGCGCGGGCTGAGAGGACGACCAGCCGGGTCGTCGACCGTAGAACCTGTCCGGATCATGCCGGCGTAGGGAGATCAGGAAACACCATGGGCACAGCTTTATTCGCCGACGGCACCGACGGCACCCCGATCGACGCCGTGACGTGCGGCCCCATCCATTCCAGCAGTAAGGCTCATCTCGAGGTGCCCGGTGAGTTCGGTGACGGCCAGCGCGTACCCGTGCGCCGGATCGCGCTCACCGACGGCACGACGTTCGACGTCTACGACACCTCCGGCCCATATACCGCGTACGCGGACCCGGCCGACTGCCATGACCTGGGCGCGGGCCTCCCGCCGACCCGCCGCGAGTGGTCCCACCCCGGACCTGTCCCCGCCTCGCCGGAGAACCCCACTCCCGTCCGGACGCAGTTGGCCTGGGCCCGGGCGGGCCTGACAACCCCGGAGATGCGGTTCATCGCCGTGCGGGAGGGAATCGATGTCGAGGTGGTGCGTTCGGAGGTCGCCGCCGGGCGGGCGATCATCCCGGCCAACCATCGTCATCCGGAGAGCGAGCCGATGATCATCGGCAAGCGCTTCCTCACCAAGATCAACGCCAACATCGGCAACTCGGCGGTCACCAGTTCGATCGCCGAAGAGGTCGAGAAGATGGTGTGGGCCGCCCGGTGGGGCGCGGACACCATCATGGACCTGTCCACCGGCCGGGACATCCACGAGACGCGGGAGTGGATCCTGCGCAACTCCCCCGTCCCCGTGGGCACCGTGCCCATCTACCAGGCACTGGAGAAGGTGGGCGGCGACCCGGCCCGTCTGACCTGGGAGTTGTACCGTGATACCGTCATCGAACAGTGCGAGCAGGGCGTGGACTACATGACCGTCCATGCCGGAGTGCTGCTGCGCTATGTCCCGCTGGCGGCCAAGCGGGTCACCGGGATCGTGTCGCGTGGCGGATCGATCATGGCGGCGTGGTGCCTGGCGCACCACCGCGAGTCGTTCCTCTACACCCACTTCGAGGAACTGTGCGAGATTCTCGCCCGCTACGACGTGACGTTCTCCCTCGGTGACGGTCTGCGGCCGGGGTCGATCGCCGACGCCAATGACGAGGCGCAGTTCGCCGAACTGCGCACGCTCGGGGAGCTCACCGGGATCGCCAAGAGCCACGGCGTGCAGGTGATGATCGAGGGTCCCGGTCACGTGCCGATGGACAAGATCGTGGAGAACGTGCGCCTCGAGGAGGAGTGGTGCGAGGAGGCCCCATTCTACACGCTGGGCCCCCTCGCCACGGACATCGCGCCGGGCTATGACCACATCACGTCCGCGATCGGCGCTGCCCGCATCGCCGAGGCGGGCACGGCGATGCTGTGTTACGTCACGCCCAAGGAGCACCTGGGCCTGCCCGAGCGGGACGACGTCAAGACCGGTGTGATCACCTACAAGATCGCCGCGCACTCGGCGGACCTGGCCAAGGGGCATCCGGGTGCGCAGGCCCGCGATGACGCGCTGAGTACCGCCCGGTTCGAGTTCCGTTGGCGGGACCAGTTCGCCCTGGCCCTCGACCCGGACACCGCCCTGGCGTACCACGACGCGACGCTGCCCGCGGAGCCGGCGAAGACCGCGCACTTCTGCTCGATGTGCGGTCCGAAGTTCTGCTCGATGCGCATCTCCCAGGACATCCGCGACTACGCCGCGGAGCACGGGATGGAAACGGTGGAGGCGATCGAGGCGGGGATGGCGGAGAAGTCGGCCGAATTCTCCGAACTCGGTGGCCGCGTCTACCTGCCGATCACCGAGTCGTAGTTCTCACCGGCGGCGAGGGCCGCGCCGGTCCCCACCGCGCCCGACGGGCCGGGACGTCGGTGCTCAGTAGGTCGGATCGGCCGACCGAGCTCAGGCGTCTCGGCGCAGCGTCATCAGCACCCCGACGACCCACAGAGCCACGCACACGGCCGCGAACCAGGCGAACGCCGGCCACTCGCCCCACGTGATGTACCCGCGGACGGTCTCGCCCTGGGTCCAGAAGTCACCGTTGGCGAACGGCATCCAGGCGGCGATGTCCTCGCCGACCCGCGGGATCAACGAGACCATGCCCTCGAGAGCCAGTATCCACACCAGGAACAGGGAGATCGTGCCGGCGGCGTTGCGCATGATGTACGCCAGGCCCGTCACCGCGATCGTTCCCAGTGCGGCGTAGACGGGGAAACGCCACAGGTAGGTCAGCCCGTCTCCGGAGAACGGGGTCCAGCCCTCGTTGCCGGAGAGCGCCCCGGCCACGAGGAGGGCGAGGATCACCGCGACGGCTGTGACCACCATCGACAGCACCGTGAACAGGGCGGTCTTGGCCACGATGGCAGGCCAGCGCGACGGCGTCGTCAGGAACGTGGCCTTGATGGTGTGATAGCGGTACTCGCCGGTCACACCGACGATCGCGGCGATCCACGCCAGCAGGACGGTGAACGCACTGACGCCGAGGATCGCGAACAGCGGGTCACTGCCGCCGCCGGGCGCACCGGCCATCGGGTCCCCTGTGGCGGGCTGCTCGAACTGGCCGATGACCACCGCGAGCACCACTGCCAGGCCGATGCCGATCGCGTACAGCCAGTAGGCACTCTTGGTGGTGGTGACCTTGATCCACTCGGACTTCAACTGGTTCATCGGGTGGACTCCTGACCGTGGTACTCGACGTCCTGGTCGGTGAGGGCCATGAAGGCCTCCTCCAGCGACGCCCGCTTCTCGTGCAGTTCGTGGACGGTGATCCCCAGGCTGGCGGCGACATCGCCGACCTGCGGCGCGCGGAGGTTCTGGATGAGGAAGACACCCTGTTCCGCGTCGAACGTGGCCTCGATGCCCTCATCGCGCGCGGCGGCGGTGAACTCGTCGACGTGCGGGGTGCGCAACACCACCGAGGATGTGGCGGCGTCCAGGAACTCCTCGACGGAGGTCTGCGCGCGCAGCTTGCCGCGGCCGATCACGACGAGGTCCTGGGCGGTCTGCGCCATCTCCGACAGCAGGTGCGAGGAGACGAGCACGGTGCGGCCCTCTGCGGCGCGCGCGTGCATGAAACGGCGGATCCACAGGATCCCCTCGGGGTCGAGTCCGTTGACGGGCTCGTCGAACAGCAGGACCTCGGGGTCGCCGAGCATGGCGGTGGCCAGACCGAGTCGCTGGCGCATGCCGAGCGAGTATCCGCCGACCTTGCGGCCGGCGACGTCGGTGAGGCCGACCAGGCCGAGCACCTCGTCGACGCGGCCCGGGGCCACCCCGCCCGCCGCGGCGACCATCCTCAGGTGCGCGCCGGCGGAACGGTTGGCGTGGGTCCAGGACGCGTCGAGTAGACAGCCCACCTTGTGGGCGGGGCGATCCAACTCGCGGTACGGGGTGCCGTTGATCAGTGCCTGCCCGGACGTGGGGGTGTCGAGACCGACCATCATCCGCATCGTCGTGGACTTGCCGGCGCCGTTCGGGCCGAGGAATCCGGTGACGACGCCGGGACGGACCTCGAAGCTGAGGTCGTCCACGGCGGTGGAGGCGCCGAAGCGCTTGGTGAGATTCCGTACCTCGATCATGGACCCCAGTCTGCCTGCCGGGGTGCGGGCAGCGTGCGTCCACCTACTCAGCCCGCGTACAGGTAGTGCAGTACTAGGCTCGTGACCATGGATGACGCCATGCGCGAGCCGGATCGCCACCTGCCGTCGGTCCGCGCCTCCGACGCCGAGCGCGACGCCACCGCCAGGCTCCTCCAGGAGTCCTTCTCGGAGGGGAGGCTCACGCTCGCCGAATTCGCTGACCGGACCTCGCGGGCGTCCGCCGCACGGTTCCGGTCCGAGCTCATCGAGCTGACGCACGACCTGCCGATCGCCCACCACGAGCACGACTCGACGCCCGCGACCCGGCCGCACGGGGCCCCGGCGCGTCGCGTCACCGGGGCCAGCGGGCCCGCCTCCTCGCTGGCGATCATGGGAGGCGTCGAGCGGGCGGGGGCGTGGACCCTTCCCTCCGTGCACACCGCGTTCGCGCTAATGGGCGGCATCGAGATCGACCTGCGTGGTGCCTCGTTGCAGTCCCACGAGACGACGATCCGGGCGTTCGCGATCATGGGCGGCATCGACATCTACGTCCCCGACGACGTGCGGGTGGAGGTCGAGGGGATCGGCCTGATGGGCGGATTCGGCGAGGAGTCGGGGCACTGGAAGCCGGACCCGCGCCCGGTCCGCCAGGCCCCGCCCGGCGCCCCGGTCATCCGGGTCGCCGGGCTGGCGCTCATGGGCGGGATCGGCGTGCGGCGGGTGCCGCGCAGCGAGGACTGACCGCCGGCGGGGTGGCGGGCGGGTCGCGCATGCTGTCGGGCGGCCGGTAGGGCCTCAGTCGACCGGCGGGCTGGACGCCTGCGCCCAGAAGCGTTTGGGGATCCGCCCCGCGAGGCGGGCGGCGCGCCCGGCCCGGACGGCCTCGCGCATCGCGGCGGCCATGAGCGGCGGGTTCTCCGCCCGGGTGACGGCGGTGGCGAGCAGGACGCCGTCGCAGCCGAGCTCCATGGCGAGTGCGGCGTCGGAGGCGGTGCCGATCCCCGCGTCGCAGATCACCGGGACCCCGGCGCGCTCGACGATCATCTCCAGGTTGTGCGGGTTGCAGATGCCCAGCCCGGTGCCGATCGGCGCGCCCAGGGGCATGACCGCAGCGCAGCCCACGTCCTCCAGTCGGCGGGCCAGGACCGGGTCGTCGGTGGTGTAGGGGAGGACGACGAAACCGTCGTCGACCAGGTCCTCTGCGGCCTCCACCAACTCCACCCCGTCGGGCAGGAGCGTGCGCTCGTCGGCGATCACCTCGAGCTTGACCCAGTTCGTGCCCAGCGCCTCCCTCGCGAGCCGGGCGGTCTTCACGGCCTCGCTGGCGGACCGGCAACCGGCGGTGTTGGGCAACGGGCGGATGCCGAGCTCTTTCAGCATCCCGAGCAGCCCGAGTCCGCCGGCGCCGTCCATGCCCAACCGCAGGTCGACCTTGCGGATCGACACGGTGGTCAGGGCGGTGCCCGAGGCGATCAGTGCCTCGCGCAGGACCTCCTGGTTGCCGGCGCCGCCGGTGCCCGTGATGAGCCGCGAGGAGATCTCCTCGCCCGCGATCACCAGGGGCGAGTCCAGCACCGCGGCGACGTCAGACGGGTACGCGGACGGCCCTGCGACGCCGCGAACCGGGGTCGCGGCCGAGGTCGGGTCAGCCACCCTGGACCGCCGTGAGGACGTCGATCTCCGCGCCCGCACCGAGCAGGGCGTCGCCCCAGCCCGAGCTGGGTACCACCACGCCGTCGACGGCGATGGCGACGCCCTCGTCGGGCAGGTCCAGCTCGGTGACGAGTGCGCGGACGGTCGCGCCGTCGGCCAGGGTGCGGTCCTCCCCGTTCACCGTGACGATCATGGGCCCTCCTAGTTCCGGGTCGCGGCTGTACGTCTCCACCGTAGTCGCCGGCGCGGGGTGCCCGTAGTCGCCGGCGCGGGGTCCCCGGCGACGTCGATGCGGTGGGCCCACAGCGACCGGCACCCGGGCCCCACGGCGCCCGGCACCCGGGGCTCACCCGCGGGCAAAGCGGTCGGGAGCGGCCGCACGCGCCGCCGCCGGACCGCGCACCGCGTGCAGTGCCGCCCAGACCGCCGCGACGGTCACCGGGGTGAGCGCGATGCCGTTGCGGCCGTGCCCGGTGGCGTGGATCACGCGCGGGCCCGTCGGGTCGGCGCCGAGGAACGGCAGGTTGTCCGGTGACATCGGCCGGAGCCCGGCGATCGCCTCGGCCAACTCGTACTCCCCGATCCCGGGGAAGATCGTCTCGGCGTCGGCGAGCAGGTCGCGCACCCCGGCGACGGTGACCTGCCGGTCGTCGCCGTGTTCGTACTGCGTGGCGCCCACGACCAGACCACCGTCGCGCGGGACCAGGTACAGCGGTCGCCCGCGGACGAACGCCCGCACCACTCCCCGGGGCGGGTCCTCGCAGCCGGGCCGGGCGCGTAGCCGGAGCACCTCGCCCTTGACCGGGCGCACCGGCAGCCCCGCCAGTTCGGCGGACCCGGAACCTGCGGCCAGGACGATGCGGTCCGCGTCGACGTCGTCGAGCGAGGTCACCGCGCTGCGCACCCACCTCACACCCTCGGCGCGGCAGGCGCGGGTCAGGGCGGCCAGCAGGACGCGGTTGTCGACGGCCCCCTCGGAGTCCATGCGATAGGCGGCGCGGGCGACGCGGGCCAGGGACGGCTCGGCCTCGCGCAGCTCACGCCGGGTGATTCGGCGCAGGTCGGCGTCGGTGGAGTCCGGCTGGCGGGCGGCCCACTCCATGGCCATGTCGAGGTCACGGGCGTCGGCCTCGTCCACGGCCAGCATGTGCGTGTGGGTGGCGGTGCGGACCGGCGGGCCGGGAGGGACGTACGGCTCGAGGGCGTCCAGCATGTCCGGCCACCGCCGCAGGGAGTCCACTCCGAGCGCGAACACTGCCTCCTCTCCCGGCCAGGCCTCGCTGAACGGGGCGAGCATGCCACCGGCCACCCACGCCGCGGCCGCGGCGGGCACACCGTCGGGGCCGGACTCGTCGGGCTCGTAGATCACCACTTCCGTGGCCAGCTTGGTCCTGGCGGCCGACCACGCGCAGGCCAGGCCGATCACCGAGCCGCCGATCACGGCCAGCCGCCGGGCCCCGATACGCGCGATACCGTTATCCGCGGCCTCCCGGGCCACGGCGGCGGCAGCGGCACCGGCACCGGCACCGGGGCGGAAGCCGTCGTCGGCGGCGGGACGGTGGCCGTCGTCGTCGGCGGCGGCGCGGGAGGTCATGACGCCCAGCCTAGTGGGGCCCTGGCCTACGGTTGTGACCATGACCTCCCGCGCCGACCGCCTCCGTGCCCGCCTCGCCGATGCCCGTCTCTACCTCTGCATCGACGCGCGTCGACACCTCGACGAGCAGGCGCGCCAGCAGGGGTGGTCGGGGGACTTCCCGGCGCTGCGCAGGGACGTCACCGCGGCTCTGGCGGGCGGCGTCGACATCGTGCAGCTGCGGGACAAGAACTCGGCCGGCGAACGCGACCTCGGGCCGCTCGAGGCCGGGCACGAATTGCGGGCCCTGGCGGTGATGCGCGAGGTGTGCGATTCCCACGGGGCGCTGCTGTCGGTGAACGACCGCGCCGACGTCGCCGTGGCGTCCGGGGCGGACGTGCTGCACGTCGGGCAGGACGACCTGCCGGTGGAGTGGGCGCGCCGGATCGTCGGAGACGACGTGGTGCTCGGCCTGTCCTGCCACGCGGTGGACGAGGTCGACAGGGCCGCGGCGAACCCGCTGGTCGACTACTTCTGCACGGGTCCCGTGTGGCCTACGCCGACCAAGCCGGGCCGCGTCGCGCCGGGACCGGACCTCGTGCGCCACGCGGCAGGGACCACCGTGGGGTCGGGGTCGGCTGCGGGGTCGGCTGCCGGGTCAGGGTCGGCTGCGGGGTCGGCCGGGACGCCGTGGTTCGCCATCGGCGGGATCGACGCGACGAACCTGCCGGAGGTGCTGGCGGCGGGTGCGACCCGGGTGGTGGTGGTCCGAGCGATCACCGGCGCCGCCGACCCCACCGCCGCCGCCCGCGAACTCCGCGCGGCCCTGACCTAGCCGGTCGGCGGTGTCGGTCTAGCGCGCGGCCTCGGTCCGGACAGCCGTACTCTGACCAGCCCCGCCCCGGAGAGCCCCGTCCCGGTCCGCGTCCGTCCGGTCAGCCGATCCCCGCGGAGACAGGCCCTCCCCGGTCAACTCCTTGCTCAGCGTCCTGCGCAACACCTGCCGGGGCTTACGGCCCAGCGAATCGCCCTCTCGCCGTCGTCGTCCCCATGACTCCGGCGCCAGCCCCGGCACCAGGGTGAGGGCCTTGCCCAGTCCGCGCGCGGGCCACTCGACGGTGGCGTGATCGACCTGCACCGTGGCGCGGCGGCCGCGCAGTACGAGGGTCATCACCCCGTTGTCGAACCAGAGTCCGTCGGTGACCCGCCACCGCGCCTCGGGCTCCCGCACCCCCACCGCCCGGGCCAGGCGGCGCGTCAGGGCGGGCACGGGCTCGCGGACCGACAGACGGTTCACCGCCCGGATCGACTTCTGTAGAGGATTGCGGAACGGCGACATCACCAGCTGATGGACGCGGGTGGTTGAGTCCACCACCCGCTCGGCGGTGAGGTCGACCTCCTCGAGGTACGAGCAGTGCACGTCGCCGCCCAGCAGGAGGATCGAGGCGGGCGCGGGCCCGTGATCGCCCGCCGCCACCTCGGTGAGCAGGCCGACCAAGTCGTCGAAGCTGTTACGGAACGCCGCCCAGTGCTCGAGGTCCACGGTCAGGCGGATCCATTCGCCGACCCGCGCGGTGGCCGGCTTGTCGGGCTGGTCGCGGGACACCGCCTCGTTCCAGCCCTCGAGGTCGTGCAGGGCAGGCAGCATGAACGCCGGGAGGGACGAGCCGATCACCAGGTGGTCCACGTCGGCGTCCAGGCAGGACTCGCGCGTCCACTGCCATTCGTTGGCGTCCATGACCCGCCGGTCCTGCGGGTCCAGATGCCGCGACGCCCGCACGTCGAGCATCACCACCCGCACCCGACCGAAGTCACGCTTGAAGCTCCACTGCTCGGTGCGGCGCTCGGAATCGGTGGACAGCGCGAAGTCGTCCAGCAGCGACTCCCTCTCCGCGTCCGAACCGGCGGACCGCAACGCCCGGTACATCTCGTTTCGCTCCAGCTCGTCGGGGGCGAGATTGCCCAGGTGTTGGTAGACGAAGTAGCTGCCGAACGCGCCGATCACCCGGTCGCTCCACCACGGCTGGGCGGTCATCTCGCGACGCCACGCGTGGGAGGAGTTCCAGTCGTCGCGCAGGTCGTGGTCGTCGAGGATCATGCAGCTCGGCACCGTCGACAGCAACCAGCGCACATCCGCGTCACGCCACGACTCGTGGTACAGCCAGGAGTACTCCTCGAAATCGCAGATCTCGTCGGAGACGTCGCGGTCTCCCCCGGCGCCGGCAGAGTCCCGCACCGACTGCGGGCCACCGCCCGCGCGCCGACGCTCGGCCAGCCGCTCGGAGATCTCCCGGCTGGGGATGTCGGCGTACACCTGGTCGCCGAGCAGGAGCATCGCGTCCGGCCACTCCTCCTGCGGGGAGTGCGCCATGCGGTGCGCCAGGGCGACCAGTGCGTCGGCACCGATCCTGCGCAGCGCCACCGGGGTCTGGCTCTCCCCACGCCGGCACGACCCGAACGCCAGCCGCACCGTGTCGTCGGCGCGAGGCGTGCGGATCACGCTGGGCCGACCCGGGTCGACGGGCCAGGCGAGCCGGTCATCGAGCGACACCTCGTACGGCGTCATCTCGCCCTCGGGCAGCCGGCACAGGTGCAGTACCGCGAAGTGGTGGCCGTGCACGCCCCACGAACGCTCGGTGACCACCTCGTCGCCGGCACGGATGGTCACCTCGCACGGCGCCGACACCTCCACCCACACCGTGGCGTCGGTGCTGTCGACGTAGCGCAGCATCGGGCCGACGAGGATCTCCGGGGGCAGGGTCATGCGTTCCAGTGTGCACCCGCGGGGCGGTGCGGCGCGCAGATCCAACCCGTCAGGTCGGGTGGACCCGGTGAACCGGGCCGGGACCGGGGCGGGGCCGGGGTCGGACCGGGGCGGGACCGGGGCGGGACCGGGGTGGGACCGGGCCGGCGTGCGCGCGTGCTACCCGAGAAGGGCGCGGGGTCCGACGACGACGACGTCGCCCGGCAGCCTGTCCCGCAGTCCCCGGTCGGCCGTCACCACCACCACCCGGCGGGGCCCGCCATCCAGCTCGGTGGCCAGATCGACGATCGCGTCGTCGCCGGACCCGGACGCGCGGTGGACGACGAGCGGGCCCTCGTGCTCGGCGGCCTTGGCGACGCCCTCGATGACGGCGTGCGCGCGGGCGACCCAGCCGAACCCCCCCGGCAGTTCGAGGGTGCGGGGCATCCCGGCACCCAGGTCGTCGAGCAGTCGCGAGGTGGAGCCGGCCCGGTCCTTCCACCAGCCGTCGGGACGGGAGCCGAGCACATTGGCCACGTCCACCACCAGCTCGACGGGGTCGGTGCGCAGCCCGTTCGCCCAGGCGTGGGCGAACGCGGGCATGAGCGGCAACTCGGCCACCAGCGTCTCGGGCACCCAGCGGAGTTCGAGACTCTCGTTGTTGGGCACGGTCTCCAGCGCGCGCGGGGCGTCCGCGATGACGGTGGTGTACGTCCACTCCACCGCGTCGGGCGACTCCTGGACCAGCGGCGGGATGGCGCGTGGGCGGGCGGAGCCCGACGGGTTCGCGGGCAGCTCGTCGTGGCGCTGGTCGGGCCGCAGCCGGCTCAGCAGCTCGGCCGCGTGCCGCAGGTCGAGTCCGGGCCGGTGCCACACGGTCCCGGGCATGCGGGAGGTCACGACCTGCGCGCGGACCACCACGTCGGCGGGCCGGATCTCGGCCTCCTCCTCCGTCTCGCGCAGCGCCGCCACGGGCGCGTCCTCGTACGAGTCCCGCGCACCACCCGGCAGCGCCCACGTGTCGCCCGAGGCCGTCCACACGGCGCGGTGCTGCAGCAACACGAGTGGGGTGTCGGGATCGGACGGGTCGACGGCCCGCAGGAGCAGCCCGGCGGCGCCGAACCGCCCCCACCGGCGATCACCCTCGTCGGACACCACCCACCCGTTGCCGTCACCTTCGCTCGCCGCCACCGGTCGTCCACCTCCCCTGGACCCGTCCACCCCCGGATCGGGCGGAACCTTGAGTCCTCGTCGACCAGTCTGCCCGACTCCGCGCCGCCACTTCACTAACCTGGGAGACACTCCCGTCGGATCGTCGGCTCGGCGGGCGGAGACCGGGGAGGTGAGCGAGCAGATGCGCGCCCGAACCTTCTCGCTACGCCGCGCCCGCGGTGCGGCCGCGGACACGCCCGCACCCGGCGACGCACCGGTGGGCGGCGCCCCTGCTGGGTCGACGTCGGCATCCACGCCCGCGGCGTCCGCCGCCGGGGCCACGCCTGCGTCCGCGTCCCAGTCAGGCTCCGCGTCCCAGTCAGGCTCCGCACAGTCCACCCCGGCATCCTCGGCCGACGCCGCTCCCCGGGCCGGCGCCGCACCCGCATCAGGTGCCGCCTCCGGCTCCCGGTCCGGCTCCGCCTCCACGTCGGCCTCCGGCTCCCGGTCCGGCTCCGCCTCCACGCTCACACCAACGCCCGGCTCGGGTGGCGAGTCGTCATCCACCCTCCAACCCCGCAGGCCGGTCCGTCGCCGCGCCGCCCGCTTCTGGAACGACGTGCTCACCACGCCGGGCCGCATGTCGGTCTTCGCGTTGCTCGCGATCATCACGGTGCTCACGGGCGGGATCGTGGCGTCCTCGACGATCACCCAGCGGCAGGTTTATACCGAGACGCTGCTGGCCGAGGTCGAGCCCGTCGCCAACGCCTCGCAGACGTTGTACAGCTCCCTGACGATCGCGGACTCCGCGGCGAACACCGCGTTCATCACCGGCGGTATCGAGCCTGCGGAACTGCGCGAACGCTACCTCCAGGCGATCGCGACCTCGTCGTCGTCGATCATCGCCGCCTCCCAGGGCCTCGACCGCACCGACACCGAGTCCATCGAACAGCTCGCGCTCATCAACGCCCAGCTGGCCACCTACACCGGCCTGGTGGAGACGGCGCGCACCAACAACCGCGTGGCCAATCCGGTCGGCTCGGCGTATCTGGCGTCTGCGTCGACGCTGATGCAGGACACGATCCTGCCCGCCGCCGCGGACCTGTACGACCGGCAGTCCACGTCGGTGGGACAGTCGGACAGGGAGTGGTCGTCGCCGCCATGGGGGTCGTTCTTCCTGCTGGGGCTGGCGATCGCGGTGCTGTTGCTGTTGCAACAGTGGCTGTGGCGACTCACCGGGCGGCGGTTCAACCCGGCGCTCGCCCTGGGCTCGCTGCTCATGGTGGCGACGTTCCTGCTCACGATGATCGCCGGGTTCCTCGCGGCCAATGACAACGCCAAGGGCCTGTCCGAGGGCGCGGCACCGATGAACGAGCTCACCCGCCAGCGCATCAACGCCCAGAAGGTGCGCGCGCAGGAGACGCTCAACCTGGTGCGGCGCACCGATCCGGAAGGGTCGGCGGCCGAGCGGGCGACCACCCTGGGCAACGTGCGTGACACCCTGACCGTCTACCTCGACGACGAGGACGACGCGGACTCCTCCGGCCGCATCGACCTCGACTCGCAGGGTGCGGTGACGGACGCGATCGAGGCGCTCGACGCCTGGATGGCCGCCCAGAACCGCGCCGACTCCCTGTACCAACAGGGCGACTACCAGGGCGCGATCACCATCTCCTCCGGCCAGAGCGAGGGCGACTCGGGGGCCGCGTTCGAGGAGTTCGACGAGTCCATGCAGGACGCCATCGAGGAGGCCCGCGACACCCTGCGCACGCGCATCGACAACGCCCGCCGCACCTCCTCCAACGGGCCCGATCTCATCATCGCGTTGTCCACCCTGGCCGCGTTCGCCGTGGTCGTGGGGATCGCGCCGAGGATCAGGGAGTACCTGTGACGGCGGGGGTGCGGACCGGGTCGGGCGCGCAGGGACACGGCGCGCGGCGCCGGGCGAGGCGGGTCGCGCTCGGGGGCGTGTTGGTGGCGGCCCTGGCGTTCGGGTCGGCGTGTGGGGTCGACGACGACGAGGGCGGCCCCGGCGCGGGCGGGCCGGAACGAGACGCGACCGCGGAGTCGGCCGGAATACCCGGGGCGGGGATCCCGCAGATCGACGCGGTGATGCCACTTCCCGCCGGCGCGGTCATCAGCACGGACGTCCCCGCCGGCCTGCCCGACGAGAACGACGAGAGCTGCGATCCCCTGCCCAGTCTGCGGCCGAACGACGCCACCCCCGCGGAGAGGGTGCCGCGGATCCTCGAGCGGGGTCGACTGATCGTGGGACTGGACCAGGGCTCCAACCTGTTCTCCTTCCGCGACCCGGCCAGCGGCCAACTCACCGGCTTCGACGTGGACCTGGCGCGCGAGATCGCCGCGGACATCTTCGGCGATCCGCGACAGGTGGAGTTCCGGTCGCTGACGTCGTCGAACCGGCTCGAGGCGCTGGAGAACGACCAGGTGGACGTGGTGATCCGGTCGATGTCCATCACGTGCGCACGGCGCGAGCGGGTGACGTTCTCGGTGCCGTACTACCAGGCCTACCAGCGGGTCCTGGCGGTGCGCGGGTCGGGGATCACGGAGATCGAGCACCTCGAGGGCAAGCGCGTGTGCGTGGCCGCCGGGACGACGTCGGCGTCGCGGTTGTGGGAGGAGTTGGATCGGATCACGGTGCTGTCGGTGAACACGTGGGCGGACTGCCTCGTGGCCATCCAGCAGAACCAGGTGGACGCGATCACCACCGACGACGCGATCCTCGTGGGCATCACCGCGCAGGACCCGTACCTGGAGATCGTGGGGCCGCAGCTCGACGCGGAACCGTACGGGGTGGGCATCGCCAAGTCCACGCCGGGCGACAACACCGACGGGCTGGTCCGTCAGGTCAACTCCACGCTCGAACGGATCAGGGCGGACGGCACGTGGAACCGCATGTATTCGACGTGGTTGTCCGGGCTGGGGCCCAACCCCGGGATGCCGGTGCCCAGGTACGTGCCGGAGGAGCAGCGATGAGTTACCGGAAGTGGGACGACCCGCTCGAGGAGGGCGAACCCAGCGTCGGTACGCAGGCCACGATGCGGACCGAGGCGGTGGCCGTAACGGAGGCCGCCACGGCGACCGGACTGACCGAGGCGACGGGCGCGTTGGAGGCCACGGGCGCCATGGAAGCGACGGGCGCGATGGAGGCCACGGGCGCCATGGAAGCCACCGGGGCCATGGGGGCGACCGGGCAGCTCGAGGCCACGGGCCCGCACGTCCATTCGGGAAGCATGGCGGAGACCGGGGCGGTCGAGGCCACCGGCGCGGCGTCGATGACCGGGTTCCTCGCCGACACCGACCCTGGTGGCGGCAGCAGCCCGGGCCGGGCGGGCCCGGCGCGCGCGGCGGGCGCGGGGCGGAGTCATGATCCCGAGTCCCGCACCGAGTCCGTCCCCGGCGCGCGGTCCTCCGCCCGGACCGGCGAGGTGATTACCGGCGACCGGTCGACCTCGGCACCGTTCCGCATGCGGCACCCCGACAAGCCGGAGGACCGCCCGAGCCAGGCCGCCGAAGGTCTGGTCGACCTGCCGTACATCATCCCCGTCGACCCCACCTCGGCAATGTTGGAGCCGGAGGACATCGAGGCCGAGTGCGCGGCCTCCGACGGCAGGCTGCCGCGGCCCGAACTGTGGCCCGGAGACATCGTCGCCGACCAGTACGAGGTCCGCGGTGCGCTCGCCCACGGCGGGATGGGCTGGATCTACCTGGCGGTCGACCACAACGTGTCCGACCGCTGGGTCGTCCTCAAAGGCCTGCTCCACGCCGACCAGGCCGAGGCCCAGGAGGTCGCCGTCGCCGAGCGGGAGATCCTGGCCGAACTGTCCCACCCGTCGATCGTGCGTATCTACAACTTCATCCACGACGACTGGGCCACGTCGCCCACCCATGGCGGGTACATCGTCATGGAGTACGTCGGCGGCCCCAGCCTGCGCGACGTCCGACGAGCGGCACCCGGGCGGGTGCTGCCGGTGGAGAAGGCCATCGCCTACGTGCTCGAGGTCCTGCAGGCGCTCTCCTACCTGCACTCGGTGGGACTGGTCTACAACGACCTCAAACCCGAGAACATCATGCTCACCGAGGACCACGTCAAACTGATCGACATGGGCGCGGTGTCCGGCGTCGGGGACTACGGGCACATCTACGGCACCCCCGGTTTCCAGGCCCCGGAGATCCCCCGGACCGGGCCCACCATCGCCTCCGACCTGTACACCGTCGGTCGCACCCTCGCCTCGCTCATCGTGCGGCTCCCCGTGGTCGACGGCCGCTACGCCAACGGCATCCCCTCCCCGATGGAGGAGCCGGTGTTCAGCCGGTACGACTCGCTGTACCGGTTCCTCCTGCGCTCGACCCACGAGGAACCCGACTCGCGGTTCCGCAGTGCCAACGGGATGGCCAACCAGCTCATGGGCGTCCTGCGGGAGGTACTCGCGCTGCGCACCGGGGTCCCGCACCCGGCGTTCTCCTCGGTGTTCTCACCCCAGCGATCGACCTTCGGCACGCTCTTCACCGTCGAGCCGACCGACTTCCTCGTCGACGGCCGCGCCCGCGACACGACGCTCACCGGGTCCGAACTGGTCGACGCCCTGCCGGTGCCGCTCATGGAGGCCTCCGACCCCGCCAGCCGCATTCTCGCCGCGACCTCGTACACCTCGGTCGAGCAGCGGATCGACACCCTCCTCGAGCTGTACTCCGACACCGAGTCCGAGGCCCGCGAGAGCGTCGGCGTGATCATGTCACTCACCCGCGCCTACCTCGAGAGCGACGATCTCGCCGCGGCCGAGGCGCTGCTGGAGGAGAACGCGCACCGGATGCCCGCCGAATGGCGGCTGGTCTGGTACGACGGCGTGACCGACCTGCTCAAGGGCGACCCCGTCGGGGCGTATCCCAAGTTCCAGAGGGTGCTCTCGGCCATGCCCGGCGAGAACGGCCCCAAGCTGGCCCTGGCCGCGACGGCCGAACTGATCCTCGACGTGTGCCCCGAGAGCGACCGGGCCCGCTGGGCACGCTCGAGCGAACACTTCTACCGCACGGTGTGGTCGGTCGACCGGTCGGTGATCAGTTCCGCGTTCGGGCTGGCGCGCCAACTCCAGCGGCGTGGAGAGGTCAAGTCCGCCATCGAGGAGCTCGACCGCGTCCCGCCCAACTCCCGGTACTCGGCGCTGGCCAACCTCACCGCGATCCTCCTGCTGTGCCAGGGCCGCCCGCTCGACGAGACCGAGGAGTCCCACCTCCGCGAGGCCGCCCGCCGTGTGACCAACCTGTCCGCCGGTGAACACCGCGCGTTCCAGATCCGGCTCACCGTGCTCACCACCGCACTCGCCTGGGTGCAGCTGCCGGGCAACGAGCCGTCCCCGTCCCCCCTCATGCGCGGCGTGCCGTTCACCGAGTTCGGGCTGCGCTCCGGCGCGGAGACCGTCCTGCGGACCCTCGCGCGGTCCACGGAGACCCGTCAGCAGCGGTTCCGGCTCGTCGACCAGGCCAACAGCATCCGTCCACGCACCCTGTTCTGAGGCCGCGGGGGGAGTTCCACCGACCTCAGGGGTTCTCCCCTCGGGCCGGGTGGTTCAGCCCTCACGGTTGAGAGCGGGGTCGAGAGCGGGGTCGGTGGCGAGGGCCGGGTCATCGTGGCGGCGGCGTCGCCTGGCGAACAGGATGAGTGTCGCGCCGGCCGCCGCCGCGGTGAGCGCCCACAGCACGAGCTCGGCCCCGCTGACGCCGGTCGTCGCCAGAGACCCGCGGACCTCGGAGTTGGCGCGGATCCACGCGTCCGACGGCGCCCCTTCGCGCGGTGTCACCGCACTCTCGGCGACCCGGCCGGTGGCGCCACCCTCGTCGGTGGCGGGGTCCGCGTCAGGCGTGGTGGCCGCGGTCGCGGGGGCGGTGGGGGCAGAGGCGGTGGGGGCGGTGGTGCCCGCCAGCGAGTCCGAACCGGCGGAGCTACCGGGGCCACCGGGACCACCGGGGCCACCTGAACCGGATGAACCGGACGAGTCGGACGACCCACCGAGCGAACCGGCCAGGGAGCCCAGGGCGGGGCCGACGACACCGATCACCACCCCGATGACGCCCCCGCCGATGACCGGCCACACGATGTCCGGCAGGTCCGTCGAACCGCCGCCGGAGGCGGGGTGGACCACCACGCGCCGGACAGAGGTGTAGGTGGCCCCTCCGGGCATGGTGACCGAGAACGAGATGTCATAGGTACCGGCGCGGGTGGGAGTACCGGTCAGGGCCCCGTCCTCGAGTCGCATGCCGGGCGGCAGCGTGTCGGTGACCACGTCGAGCACGGTGCCCTCGGGCGGGGTCGGGAGGAACCGTTCGGGCCCGTACTCGTGCCCCGCGGTCACATCGGGCAGCCGGTTGAGCGGGTCGGACGGATCGGTGCCGATCAGGTCCTCGGTGGTGTCGGGCAGTCCGTCGCCGTCGCGGTCGAGGCCGTCGACATCGGAGAATGACACCCACATCCTCGGACTGACACTCTGCCGCTGCGCACTGTTGCGGACGTCGAGCGGAACGGAGACCGCGTCCACCACTCGCGCCGACTCACCCGGCCCCAGTTCGAGGGCGGCCACCGTGGCGCCGCGGGCCGGAGAGCCCCCGGCCTGGCCGGTACCCGCGCCGTACAGCATCACGGTCCCCGAGTCGGCGGCCGTCGCGCCGGTGATGCTCGAGCGCACCGCGAACTCGGCGCCCTCCGACACCACGAAGTCACCGACCCCTACCGCGTACCGGCCGGTCCGGCCGGAGTCGGACGCATTGCGGACGTGATAGGTGCGGTCGACGGATTCTCCGGGGAGCATCGCGCACGGGTCCACATCGGGGATGCTGCCGCTCGCCCCGGGCGGAGCGGGGCTTGCGGGCGGAGCGGAGGGCGGAGCGGAACCCCCGGGCGAAGCGGAACCCCCGGGCGAAGCGGAATCCCCGGGCCCACCGGCCGGGTCGCAACCCCACGAACCGAGAGCGAGATCCGGGGCGTCCGTCCAGGTGGAACCATCCAGCGAGAACTCCAGATCGGCGTGGGCATCGAGGGCCGGCACCGTCACCGCCTGCGCCACGGACGCCCCGCCCAGGACCAGGGTGGCGACCGCAGCCAGGATGAGCGGCACGATCCCACGCTTCCTGGGCGGACCCTGCGTCGGGCCGGGGCGCGGCCCGCGCTCGGGCCGGGTGTCCGGGGAGGAAGGTGAGGCGTGGGGCATCGTCCGACTTCGTTCAGCCCGGGCTCGGATGCCGGGGATCACCCCGCACTCTATAACTAAAGTTGTTCTTAGCAAATATGGACGGGGTTATCCTCCCAGGCCCAGCACCTCGTCGCACGCCCGCGCGATCGCCAGTTCCTCGTCGGTGGGCACCACGAGCACCGTCACGCGACTGCCGGGGGTGGAGATGACCCGCTCGCCGGTGCCGTTCTCGTTGGCCTCGGCGTCGATCTCCACTCCCCAGCCGCGCATGGTCGACAGCGCATCGGCCCGCAGGCGTGCGACGTTCTCCCCCACCCCTGCCGTGAACGTGATCGCGTCCACGTCGCCGAGGACCGCCCAGTAACCGCCGATGTAGCGACGCAGGCGATGGATCACCACGTCGTAGGCCAGCGTGGCGTCATCGTCGCCATCGTCGACCCGCGTCAGGAGTTCGCGGAAGTCGCGCGCCCCCGACAACCCCTCCAGTCCCGACCGGCGGTTGAGCAGAGTGGAGACGTCCTCGGGCGACATGCCGCGGTCACGGATGAGGTGGATGATCAGGCCGGGGTCGAGGTCTCCGGGTCGTGTACCCATGACCAGTCCCTCGAGGGGCGTCAGACCCATGGACGTATCCATGGCGCGGCCACCTTCGATAGCGGACGCCGACGCCCCGTTGCCCAGGTGCAGGACGATCTGGTTGAGCTCGCCGTACGGGCGGCCCAGGACGTCGGCGGTACGGCGGGAGACGAACTCGTGGCTCGTGCCGTGGAAGCCGTACCTGCGCAGGTCCCACTCGCGTGCCGTCTCGCGATCGATGGCATAGGTGTGGGCGGCGGCGGGCAGGGTGTGGAAGAACCCGGTGTCGAACACGGCCACGTGCGGCAGCCCCGGCAGCAGGTCGCGGGCCACCCGGATGCCACGCAGGTTGGCCGGGTTGTGCAGAGGGGCGAGCACCTCGAGCTTCTCGATGTCGGCCTCCACCTCCGGCGTCACCTCGACCGGCTCGTGGAAGGCCGGCCCGCCGTGGACCACACGGTGGCCGATCGCCTCGACCCCCAGGTCGGTGGGATGGACGTGCAGCTCCTTCGCCAACTCCAGTACGTGACCGAGCGCGGCGGTGTGGTCCGGGAACTCCGCGTCCGCGGTGCGTTCTTCCGCACCGGCACCGGCCAGGTCGCTGCGGCGCACGGTCAGCGTGCCCACGGGCTCACCGATCCGCTCGACCAGCGCCCAGGCCAACTCACCATCGACGGCGGTGTCGAGGATCTGCAGCTTCAGGGAGGAGGAGCCGGAGTTGATGACGAGCACGCGGGTCATGAGTCGCTTCCCTGGAGGTCTCCGACGCCCTGCGCCTGGACTGCGGTGATGGCGACCGTGTTGACGATGTCCTCCACGAGCGCACCGCGGGACAGGTCGTTGATCGGCTTGCGCAGCCCCTGGAGGACCGGGCCGATCGCGACCGCGCCCGCGGTCCGCTGTACGGCCTTGTAGGTGTTGTTGCCCGTGTTGAGGTCGGGGAACACCAGGACGGTGGCCCGGCCGGCGACCGGGGAGTCGGGCATCTTCTTGGTCGCGACGGTGGGGTCGACGGCGGCGTCGAACTGCAGGGGCCCGTCCACGACGAGGCCGGCAGCCGGATCACCCTCGGTCGCCTCGGCGATCCGCGACCGCACGAGTGCGGTCGCCTCGCGCACCTTGTCGACGTCGGCCCCACTGCCGGAGTCCCCGGTGGAGTAGGAGAGCAGTGCCACACGCGGGTCGATCCCGAACCGCGAGGCGGTCTCGGCGGACGACACCGCGATGTCGGCGAGCTGCTGGGCGGTGGGGTCGGGCACCACCGCGCAGTCCCCGAACGCCAGTACGTGGTCGGCCAGGCACATGAGGAACACGCTCGAGACCGTCTGCACGCCGGGGCGGGTACGGATGATCTCCAGGGCGGGGCGGATGGTGTGCGCGGTGGTGTGGGCTGCGCCGGAGACCATGCCGTCGGCGAGCCCGGTGTGCACCATCATCGTGGCGAAGTAGGAGATGTCGAGGATGCGGTCACGGGCCACGTCCGGGGTCATGCCCTTGTGCTTGCGCAGCTCGACATATTCGTCGGCGAACCGATCGGCGTGCTCGCTCGTCCGCGGGTCCAGCAGTGTCGCGCCGCTCAGGTCGATACCCAACTCGTCGGCACGCCGACGGATCGCCTCGGGGTCACCGAGGATCGTCAGGTCGGCCACGTCGCGCCGCAGGAGCCGGCCGGCGGCGTGCAGGATGCGGTCGTCGTCGCCCTCGGGGAGCACGATGTGGCGCTTGTCTGCGCGGGCACGCTCGAGGAGTTGATGCTCGAACATCTGCGGCGTCGTCACGTCGGGCGCATCGACCCGCAGCGGTGCGAGTAGTTCCTCGGTGTCGACGTGCTTCTCCATCAGGCTGAGCGCGGTCTCCACCTTGCGCCCCGAGCCCGAGAACACGCGCCCGCGGGTCTCGGCGGCCAGACGGGCGGTGTCGTAGGTGCCGTGACCCGTGCAGATGATCGGGAGGGTGGAGCGCATCCCGCGGACGAGCCTGTCCAACGCCGCGTTCGGCCTGACCCCACCGTTCCAGATCATCCCTGCCAGCGAGGGGAAGCCTTCGGCGGCGTGTGCGGCGAGGATGGCCAGGACCGCGTCGGTGCGGTCGGCGGGGACGATGACGACCATCCCGTCGACCAGTCGCTCCAGGATCCGGTCACCGGTCATGCCGCCGACCATCACGGCCATCGCCTCGCGGTCGAGCAGGGCCGGGTCGCCAGAGTAGAGCTCGCCGTCGACCGCCTCCATGAGCTCACCCATCGTGGGCGCGGTGAGCAGCGACTGGGAGGGCAGAGTCCAGGCCGGCACGTCCAGCGAACCGAGCTCGGCCCGGATCTCGTCCAGCGCGTCGGGATCGCACCGGTTCACGACGACTCCCACGGGGTGGGCGTGCTCGACACGCAGCTCCTCGAGGGTGAGTCGGGCGTTGGTGGCGATCTCGGCCGGGGTGCGGTCGGATCCGCGGAGCACCAGCAAGACGGGGGCGCCGAGGTTCACGGCGATCGTGGCGTTGAAGTCGAACTCGGTGGGGCTGGGCACCCCGGTGTAGTCGGTGCCGACGATCACGACGACATCGCACTGCCGGGCCACCGCCTCATATCGGTGCACGATCTCGCTCAGGGCGGCGTCGCGGTCGGAGTGCACGCGCATGTTGGTCACGCCGATGCAGTCCTCGTAGTCGAGGTCCACGGTGGTCTGCTGCAGCAGCATCTCCACGATGCGGTCGCGTACCGGTTCCTCGTCCTCGACGCCGGGACCGGCGGGGCGGGGCGCGACCGTGACGGGGCGGAACACCCCGACCCGCTGGACGGTCCCGGCCAGGATGCGCAGCAGCCCCAGCGCGACGGTCGACTTGCCCGTGTCGCCCTCGGGGGCCACGACGTAGACCGCGGACGAGGAGAGCGGCTCACCGCCCGACTGGGACGGGATCGAGAGTGCGGCGACGTCGGAGTCGGACAACTCGGCCCCGGTGGGATCGCCTGGCCCCGAGGCGCGGGGTTCGGACGCGAGAGTCTCGGACGCTGGAGTGTCGGACGCGAGGGTATCGGACGCTACGGACTCGGGAGGAAGGGATTCGGGCACGGGGGCATTGTGACAGCGCCGGCGGCGCAGCACACCTGGTACACACCCGACGGGCCGATCCCCCACCCCGGTCCGGGGCGGGTCGTCACACATCGGTGAGCCTGTCGACGCCGGGAGGCAGCCACGTGCACAGGCCGGGCGCGGAGGGGTTCACCACGGTTTTCCACCCTCCGGGGCCGTCGCCGACGAACCCGTGGTGGACGGGACAGCCGAGTGCCCCGTTGGCGACCGTCGTCGACCCGCCCCGTGACCACTCCCTCACATGGTGGAACTGACTTCGCCTGGCCGGGGCGGTGCACCCGGGGAAGGTGCACCCTCCGTGGGCGGCGTAGAGGACCAACCGCTGGATCGCCGACGCCAGGCGCCGGTCGGGGTGTGCGTCCACGTCGATCCGGTGCAGCTCCTCCCGGCCGTCGCGCAGCAGGGAGACGAACCACGGCATCGTTCCGGCCATGGAGACCGCCTGCCGCACGCTGAGCTGGGTGCCGGCGTCGGTCTGCACGAGCGTCGTGGGGTCCTCGAGCTGCTCCGGTGTCACCCGCACGACGATGGTCGCGATGCCCTTGGGGCGGGCGGGGTCGACGGTCGAGCCGAGGGCCCACTGGTGCACCAGGGCGTCGTGGGCGCGCTGTTCGGGGGCACGCTCGTCGGACCCGGGTTCACACTCCACGGCGCCGCCGGGCCCGCCGAAGTCGCACAGTGCCCTCTCGACCAGGGCGCGGCCGCGGGGCGTCAAGGTCATCGTCAGGGTGCTGGTGCCGTCGGACCGAACCGCGCCGAGCCGCGCCGAGCGCTGACGTTCCTGGTGCTCCTCGCGGTCCCGTCCGCGGTCCGGGCACAGGGCGGCGACCCGGCGGGCGGCCTCGGCCCGCAGGTCGGCGGGCGCCGCCGTGCGGGCGAACTCCGTGAGCTCCTCGGCGAAACACACCTTGGCGTCGCCGCCCATCGTTCCGGGCAGACCGGAGACGGCTCGGGCGATGATCCGCTCGTGCTCGCCGGTGATCTCCCCGTTCGCGGCCGCCCGCCCGGCCGGGGTGGCCTGACGTCCTCCGGCGTCGATCCGACCGTGCACCGTGCCCTTCGCCAGTCCCAGCTTCTCGGCGAGGAGCGCGGCGACGCCACCGGCGGTGCGTCCCTTCTGACGGTGCAGCGCGGCCAACTCCGCAGTGGCCCGGGAGCCACTGGCGTCCAGCCGCCGGGCCACGACCTCCACGCGACCCACCGCGTGGGCGAGCGCGTCCGCGTCGTGCTCGGCCCAGTCGACCGCGCACAGCGTCTCCACCGACGCCTCCAGGAACGCGAGAACGTCGGTCAGCAGGGCCGGCTCGTCCCGCTCACCGCCCCGCCCCTCCGCATCCCATACTCCCTGTTCCATACCCCGAAGCATAGAACACACGTACGACACGAACGGGCCCGGTAGCGCATCGTCGCAGGTCGGCCCGGGTCACCCCCGCGAGATCATGAGGCGGAACTTGAGCTCGTCGAGCATCGCGCCGATCTCCGTGCTCACCAGCGCGCGATCCAGTGCGACGAGCCGGGGCAGGACGGCGTCGGCGGCGTCCCACCGGCCGCGGTCGAGGTGTTGCGACGCGCGCGAGTACAGCAGCTCGAACTCGGCGAAATCCCGTACCCGGTCCGTCGCCAGCTCTCCCAACCACATACCTTCGCGGCCCCGACTGTCCGCCGCCTCGATGACCCGCCGAACGGAGACGAGGGTCGCCCGCGGCCCGGCCCCGCCGTCGGCGGCGCCTCGCCCGCCGCCGTCGGCCCGGTCGAGCTCGGCGACGAGCCGATCCGCTACCCGGGCGATCACGTCCAGCTCGTCGAGCAATCCGCTCACCAGGTCCCGCTCGGCCGCGACGTGCGCCCCGCTCCGGGCGGCCTCGGCCCGGGTGCCGGCGCGCGCGACCTCCCCGCCCAGCCGGAACAGTTCAGCCGCCGCCGAGTCGACGGCGGCCCCGGCCGCGCGGGCCTCCCCGAGAAGGCCGCGGGCCCGATCGGCGAGATCCGGGGCGCCCCGAGGGGTCACGGTATACCCCTAGTCGACGACGACGAGGACCAGCCCGAAGTCCCCGGCGTCGTCGGTCCACACGGTCGGGCCGACGAACCCGTGGCCGGCGAGGTCGTCGGCGAGTGCGTCCGGCTCGAACTTCCGAGCGATCTCGGTGCGGATGCCCTCCCCCGCGGCGAGGGTTCGCGAGCGCCCCAGCGTCGGGAAGTCGACGTGCACGTCGCGGACCGCCCGCAACCACATCTCGATCCCGCTCTCGGCGGCGTTCCACACGGCCTCGTGGCGGAAATCGCGCCTGTCCAGCCCGGTGCACTCGACGGTCCGGGCGATCACGTCGAGCATGTTGAGGTTGAATTCGGCGGTGACGCCGTCGGCGTCGTCGTAGGCCGCGACCAGCCGCTCGGGGCTCTTGACGAGGTCGAAGCCGAGCGCCAGCCGGTCGCCCGGGTCCATGACGCCGCGCAGCATCGCGAGGAACTCTGCTCGCTGGGCCTCGCTGAAATTGCCGATCGTGCCGCCGAGGAAGAGCACCAACCGCCCGCCCGGCTCGCCCGGTAGGGGGCCGTCGAGGGCGGTGAGGTCACCGACGACCGGGACGACACGCAGTCCGGGGTACTCGGCCGTGAGCGCCCGGGCGGAACCGAAGAGCATCTCGGTACTGATGTCGACCGGAACGAACAGCGGGCCGGCTGGCTCAGTGGCGCCGGTCGGGCGGGAGGCGAGGACGTCGAGCAGGACCCGCGTCTTCTCGCAGGTCCCGGCCCCGAGCTCGACGAGTGTGTCGGCATCGCCGACGATGTCGACGGCCCGCGACCGCAGGATCTCCGCCTCCGCGCGGGTGGGGTAGTACTCCGCGAGCCGGGTGATCCGGTCGAAGAGCAGGCTGCCCTTCTCGTCGTAGAACCAGCGGGGCGGCACGGTCGGCGGGTCGTCGAAGAACCCGGCGCGCAGATCCGATTCGAGCGCGGCGGTGTCGGGATCGGCGGTGCTCGTCGTCGTCGTTGTCGTCGTCGTTGTCTTTGCTGTTGTTGCACCGGGGCCGTCGGGCCCGGCGGCACCGCACTGGGCGGCCACCTCGCGCGCGCCGGTCACCGGGCGAGCCTCAGTCCGGCGGCCGCCCACCTCGAGGCGGCGGGATAGAAGTTCCGGTAGGTGTGCCGCGTGTGGCCGGCGGGCGTGAACGCGCTGCCACCGCGGAGGACATGCTGGTCGGACATGAACTTGCCGTTGTACTCGCCGGCCGCGCCCTCCTCGGTGACGAACCCCGGATACGGCAGGTAGGCGCTGGCGGTCCATTCCCACACGCCGCCGATCGTCCGCTCCGCGGCGGGCCGCGGGTGGCAGCGGTCGGGGTCGAGCTCGTCGCGGATCTCCCAGCCGGTGGTGGCGACCTCCCACTCGAACTCGGTGGGCAGCCGTGCGCCGGCCCAGCGGGCGTAGGCGTCGGCCTCGTAGAAGGACACGTGGATGACGGGCTCGGCGTCGACGACCGGCCGCCGGCCGCTCAGGGTGAAGGTGGTCCACTCACCGGCGGCGGCGGTCGCGGGGCCAGCGGCGGTCGCGGTGTCGGCGGCGCGGCCGACCGGGCTGTCGTCCTCACGTCGCCAGTACC
This sequence comes from Dietzia sp. 111N12-1, assembly GCF_001658045.1. Taxonomy (NCBI): domain Bacteria; kingdom Bacillati; phylum Actinomycetota; class Actinomycetes; order Mycobacteriales; family Dietziaceae; genus Dietzia; species Dietzia sp. 111N12-1. Next base: position 61,870 of record NZ_LSSV01000082.1, read on the forward strand.
CGGGCGCATCCCAGCCCTCGGCCTGGACCGTGGCCCAGCCGTCGGACAACCACAGTTCGGGCCGGGAGTAACCGCCGTCGGCCATGAACTGCTTCCACTCGCCGACGGTGACCTGGCGGGTGGCGACCTCACCGCCGGGGATCCACACCCGGTGGCGGGGACGCTCGTTGTCATAGGAGAACGCGGGGCCGGCGGCGGTGGCGGGGCTTGCGGCGGTGGCGCCCGAGCCGTCCCCGTCGTCGGAGTCGCCGGGAGCCGGGGCGCCGACCTGCGCGACCCCCTCGGCGACGGCGAGCCACTCGGTCTCCCCCGGCGCCGCTCCTGCCGGGTCCGCCGCCCTGTGGACGTAGACCGGGTCGGTCGGGTTGTGCGAGAAGAGGTGCTTGATGTCCATGAGCAGCAACTCCTGGTGCTGTTGCTCGTGATGGCAGCCCAGCTCCAGCAGTTCGAGGCCACGCTCGTCGACCCGGCCCGCCTCGAGGGCGTCGACGACGGCCTCGTCGATGCGGGCGCGGAAGTCCCCGATCTCCGCCACCGACGGGCGGGTGATGAGCCCGCGCTGCGGCCGCGGCTGCCGTGGGCCGACCGCCTCGTAGTACGAGTTGAACAGGAAGCGGAACACCGGCTCCGGCGAGGTGTAGCCCGGCAGCCGACCCAGCACGAACTCCTCGAAGAACCACGTGGTGTGCGCCCGGTGCCACGCTGCGGGGCTGGCCGCGGTCATCGACTGGGGGATCTGGTCCTCCGGGCTGAGCCGGGACGCGAGCAGGTCGGTGAGCCCCCGGACCCGCTGGAACTTCTCGACCACGCTCTCGGCGCGGGCAGTGGTGGCGACGGTTCCGGCTGTCATGGCTTCCCCCGTGGGTTGTGGTCGACGGCAGGCGGTCCGCGCCGGCGGACCCCTCGGCCCCCGACGCTGACCGCCACCCTAACCACGGTGTGGCCGCCGTCCCACCGATCCGGCCGTGCCCGGACGAACGGCGGCGATGCCTACCGGAACGGGAGCGGGCCCGGCTTTCCGGCACGCTCGGCGGCGATGTTGCGTCGCTCGTGCTCGAGCAGCCGCAGCCGGTACTCGGGGCAGTTCCCCATGCCGCCATCGGCGCGGATCACCCGGTGGACGGGGATGACGAACGGCACCGGCACCAGCGTGCACAGCCGGCCGACGCGACGGGCGTTGCGTGGCCGGCCGGCGTCGATACTGACCTGGCCGTAGCTGGAGGTCTCGCCGTAGGGGATGTGCTGGATCTCGCGGTAGACCTCACGTGAGAATTCATCGTGGACCCCGGCCGCCGCCCAGTCCAGCGGGACGTCGAACCCGCGGAGCCTCCCGGCCAGGTAGTCCTCCACCTGTTCCGCCAGGCGGGCGAGGTGCTCCGCCGCGGCGCCGGGCTCGGGATCGCGGCCCTCGTCGTCGTCGTGATGTTTCACGTTGAACCAGGTCGCGGCGGCATCCCTGTGGTCGAGCTGGTCTGCGTCGAGCTGGTCCGCGTCCACCTGGACGAGGCGCGCGATGCCGTCGGGGGTGGCCTCGACGAGCATCAGCCCGGCCGCGGTGGTGAGTACGTGCGTGACACCGCGGGACGTCCGGGGCGCAGGCGCGCTCACACGGGCCCCACTCACACCAGCCTCACTCACACCACGCTCGGGCGGTCCGGGTTGGTGACGTCGGCGTCGGCGGTGTCGAGCCGCTCGAACAGGGCGTCGGCGCCGTCACGTCCGATGGCGGACATCTCCGCGGTGGTGATCGGCACGGCCTGCAGGCGCGTGAGCAGGGGGCCGGTGCCGTCGGGGCCGCCGGTCTCGTCGACCACCTGCAGGTCCGGCCACAGGAACGGCGGCGTGAGGACCAGGTGCTCGCACGTACGGCCGGGATCGACCAGGCCGACCGCGTTGGGGATCACCGCACCGGGCGCCACGTGGATGGAACCGGTGGCCACCGCGAGCGCGCACGCGTCCAGGACGTCGGCCATGGCGCGGTGGCCGGTGCGGCCGACGGTGACGAACTCGGAGCGGATCTGGCGCCCCTCGGGCGTGGTGACGTTGGTGGGGAGCTCGCGGGCGCCCACGGTGGCGTAGGTGGAGAAGCCGGGCGCGGGAACGTCGTCAACGACGACGATGTCGCAATGCCACTCCGTTGTCTGACCCTCCTCATCCGGCTCGGTCTCGTGCGGATAGCGCAGGACGCGGACCGATTCCTTGTGGCCGAGGATGCCCTCGAGGCCGGAGAGATCGGCCGTGTCCGGGCCGGGGAGGTTGTTCTCGTTACTCATGCAAGGGCTCGCAGTCGCGGTTCGAGGTCGGAATTGAAGAGGTCGAGGAAGCGTTTCTGATCGTGGCCGGGGGCGTGGAAGACCAGGTGGTTCAGGCCCGCGTCGACGTATTTTTTGACCTGCTCGACGGCCTCGTCGGGGTCCGAGGCGACGATCCACCGCTTGGCGACCTGCTCGATCGGCAACTCATCCGCGAGGCGCTCCATCTCGCGCGGGGAGTCCACCGAGTGCTTCTGCTCCGGTGTCAACGACAGCGGGGCCCAGAAGCGGCAGTTCTCCAACGCGGCGGCCGGGTCGGGGTCGTAGCTGATCTTGATCTCGATCATCCGGTCGATCTGCGAGGAGTCGCGCTGGTTGATTCCCGCGCCCTCCTCGACGGCCGGGAGCAGCTTGTCGGTGTACAGCTCCATCCCCTTGCCGGAGGTGCAGATGAACCCGTCGCCCACCCGGCCGGCGTACTTGGCCACCACCGGACCACCCGCGGCGACGTAGACAGGCACGCCACCCTCGGGCACGTCATAGAGGAACGCGTCCTTGGTCGAGTAGTAGTCACCCTCGAAGTTGGTGGTCTCGCCGGTCCACAGCTCGCGCATGAGCCGGACCGACTCACGCAGGCGCGCGAACCGCTCCTTGAACTCCGGCCACTGGCCCTGATGCCCGGTGGCGATCTCGTTGAGCGCCTCACCCGTACCCACACCGAGGAAGATGCGGCCCGGGTACAGGCACGCCATCGTCGCGAACGCCTGCGCCAACACCGCCGGGTTGTAGCGGAACGTCGGGGTGAGCACCGAGGTGCCGAGCTGCAGGCGCTCGGTGCGCTCGCCCACCGCCGTCATCCACGCCAACGAGAACGGCGCATGACCACCGTCGTGGCGCCACGGCTGGAAATGATCCGACACCGTCGCCGAATCCATCCCCGCCCGCTCCGCCATCACGGCGAACTCCACCAGATCGCGCGGACCGAACTGCTCGGCCGACGCCTTGTAACCGAGCTTCAGGGACGGGGTGTCGGGCATCGGCTTCTCCTGCAGGTAGGCATGTGACCAGATTCACCTCTGGCGCGCGCGGGGCACGGGGCCGAGTATGCCAACAGGGCCGGGCAGGGGTGCACGTGTTGACAAGCGCCACCCCTGCGACCCGTTGAGCTCGATAAGCAGGACGCCGCATTCCGATTCAGACTCACAGCCACGGCCAGTGTCATCCGCGTTCCCCGATAGTCAGGAACACCATCCCCAGCGACGCCCAGCAGGGGCTTGCGGCGCTCGCGATCTGGCTGGGCGGCAGCGACCCCGGCGCAGCGTGGGCCACCTTCACCTCGGACGACCCCGCCGCGCACGGCTGGCGCTGGGCCGCCATCAACCAGGAGACCGGAACCGTGGTCTACATCCGCTGACGACCGGTCGACACGCCACAGCGAGAGTGATATCGGACACACCCAGGGGCGCTGTATCGATGCTTCGGCCGCGAGCCATAAACTAGTTGAAACGGCGATCACTGCGGCCCCGCCCGCACCAGAGCCCCCTCCTCTGGACCGATCTCCACCAGACGGCCCCTCGGAGGAGTCATGCGCATCCGGCACGCGGCGACCACCCTGGTCGCACTCGGTGCCGCCTCCGTCTGCGCACTCGGCGCGACGATGATCGTCCAGGACCGCGAAGCGCAGACCCGCGAGTCCGAACTGCGCAGCTCGGCGTGGTCCGTCCAGGCGTCCACGGACTTCGGTACGACCTGGACCGCGCCCATCTCCTCCTACGGCGGCCACTTCCCCGTCCGCGTGGACACAGCCGGCCTGCGCAACCGCTCCGCCTATCAGCCTTTGACACTGCGCACCACCGTCGACTCCCGGTCCGAGGCCCACGTCGACATCGGCGAGGGCGCCCTCATCGAGGGAGACCCCGAGACCGCGTCCCACGTACGGGTCCGGGCCGTCTCGGCCCGCGGCGGAGCATGCGCCGCGCCAACGTTCGAACTCGACTGGCCCAGCATCCACGCCGGCGACAGTGACCGGCCGGTGCCACTCGACGCGCCCACCGTCGACGAACCGCTGGTCCTGCCCGGCGCCACCCGCACCACGCCCGGATCCCCGGTCACCGTGTGTCTCGAGCTCAGTATGGACGCGGCCGCCCCGGCCACCGACTCGATGCTCACGCTGGCCTGGCCGGTCGACATCGCCCGCGGCGACGGCGACTCCTAGCCGGCCCGGCGCAGGGCCCCAGCCCGGCCCGGCCGAGCGCAGCCACCACCCCACCGCGCCCCGGCCCGACCCCGGACGCTCAGCGGCGCCCCGCGGCCTCGTCGTAGATCCGCGCATGAGCCGCGATGACGCTCGTCGGATCAGCGCCCTCGACCCGCGGCGGGACGGCCCGCGGATTCTCCAACGCCGCCCGGACCGCCACCGCCACCGCGGACGGATCGCGGGGATCGTAGACCTCCCCGGAGTGATCACCCGGATCGCAACGGTCGAACCACTGCTCCCGCAGGCACCCCACCGCCGGGAACACCGGCGACACGCCCAGGTCGCGGCACAACTCCAACCAGGTGGAATGGGTGGCGAACCGGTACGGCAACACGCACACGTCGAGCGCGGCGAACTCGGCCAGCAACGGCGCCAGGTCCAGCGACTCGTACCTCACCAACCGCACCGACTCCCAGCCGCCCTCGGCCGCCAGCTCCGCCACCAGATGGTGCCCGCCGGCCTCGCGGTCCTCGCCGCACGCGTCGCGCCACGCCTGCGCCTCCACGACGATCCGCAGGTGCGCGCCCCGCCGCCCGTGGGCGACGGGCGCCAGCTGGTCCAGCAGCTCCGGGCCGTCGATGTTCTCGCCCATCCGCTCCAGCAACACCCCCACCACCACCGGATCGCCGGGACCGCGCAGGTGCTTGCCGGCGCGGATGGCGGAGGAGACCTCGTCCTCGTCCAGCAGCCGCGGGTGCGGCACGACCACCGGTTCGACGCCCCACCGCACCCACAGTTCGTGCGCCGCCACCTCGGTCAGCGTGATCACCGCGGCGGCGGCCTCGACCAACGTGCCGGTGTGATCGCGGTGCGGCAGCTCGTCCTCGTGGGACGGGTAGACGATGTCGTGGACGGTGAGCACCATCGGCACCCCGGCCCGCGCCAGGTGCTCCACCACCCCGTCCACGCTCTCCGGCTCGAGGTAGTCGTACCCGAAGTGCACGTGCGCCAGGTCGACGCCGCCCAGCGGGTCCCCGTCGCGCTGAATCTCGCCCGACGCCTCATGTCCGGGATCGAACTCCGCGGGAGTCACCGCATCGGGCGGGGTCTGCCCGTTCACCACCCCGGGCCGGACGGGCACCAGCTCCACATGGCCCAGCCCGTCCAGGCCGGTGATCCGGCGAACCGCGGGGTGGGCGGCGGGCAGGACCGCTACCCGGGTCCGGGAATGTTCACCCCGATCAGACATACGATCAATCTAGACCGTCACCCCAGACCGCGACGCAGGTCCTCGATGAGGTCTCCGGCGAACTCGAGCCCCACCGACAGTCGGACCACGTTGTCGCCGATACCCACCGCGGCGCGGGCCTCCGGCTCCATGGACGCGTGGGTAGTGGTCGCGGGATGGGTCACCAGCGTCTTGGCGTCGCCCAGGTTGTTGGAGATGTCGATGACCTCCAACGAGTTGAGCAGGGAGAAGCACTCCTTCTTGCCGCGGCCGCCGTTGTCGTCGTCGTCGCGGCCACCGTCACCACCGTCGTCGTCGTACTTCAACCCGAACGTCACCACCGACCCGCCGCCCGACATCTGCGCCCGCGCCAGCTCGTACTGCGGGTGCGACTCGAGCATCGGGTATGTCACCCGCTCCACGGCCGGGTGCGACTCCAGGAACCGCGCCACCTCCAGCGCGTTGGCACTCATCCGCTCGACGCGCAGGCTCATGGTCTCCAGGCCCTTGAGCAGGACCCACGCGTTGAACGCGCTCATCCCGAACCCGGCGTGGCGCATGAGGTTCTGCACAGGGCCGGAGATGTACTCCTCGGTGCCCAGCACGGCGCCGCCGAGCACGCGGCCCTGGCCGTCGATGTGCTTGGTGGTGGAGTACACGACGATGTCCGCGCCCAGCTCGAGCGGCTTCTGGTGCAGGACGGTGGCGAAGACGTTGTCCACCACGACCTGCGCGCCGGCGGCGTGGGCGAGATCGCACACCGCGCGAACGTCGACCAGCTCCTGCATGGGGTTGGAGGGGGTCTCAAAGAAGACTGCGTCGGTGGGCTCGCTGAGCGCCTCGCGCCACTGGTCGAGGTCGGCGCCGTCGACGAACACCGTCTCCACACCCCACCGCGGCAGGATTTCGGCACAGATCACGTAACAGGAGCCGAACAGCGCGCGCGAGGCCACCAGGCGCGACCCGTTCCCACACAGCGCGGCCAGGGCCACGAATACCGCGGACATGCCGGAGGAGGTGGCAAAGCACGCCTCGGCGCCCTCGATCTGCCGCAGCCGCTCCTGGAACATCGCGACCGTCGGGTTGCCGTAGCGGGAGTAGACGAACCGCTGCTTCTCGCCGTTGAACGACGCCTCGGCCGCCTCCGCGGACTCGTAGACGTAGCCGGAGTTGAGGAACATCGGCTCTGTGGTCTCCTCGAAGCCGGTGCGCATCTGCCCGGCCCGCACGCCCAGGGTGTCGGGGTGGAGACCGTCGGGGAGCTCGTTGTTTCTCATCGCTGCTTTCTTGTGTGTGGTGCGTGGGTGATGCGGCGGGGCGAGGGGCGTACGGGCGTGGCGGGCTGGCCGTGGTGGCCCGGTCAGGACTGGCGCCAGGCCAGGCCCGCGACCTTCCACCCGTTGACGGTGCCGCGGTGTCCGGCGGCGTCCGGGTCGCCCTCGAACCCCTCGGCCACGTTGTAGGCGGTGCGGTATCCGGCGGCGGTGGCCAGGCTCGCGGCGGCGGCGGACCGGCCACCACTGCGGCACAGGAACAACACCGGTGTCTCCGCGGCGACACCGGCCTCGCCGAGGTGCTCGACGAACCGCTCGTTGGGCTGGCCCGCCGAGGTCATCCACTCGATGCCCAGCGTGCGCTTGCCCAGCTCGGACAGATCGGCGCCGCCGACCCACTGCCACTCGGCGCTGGTACGGACGTCCACCAGGACCGCGTCGGGATCGGAGGCGAGCAGATCCCAGGCCTGGCGGGGCGATAGGTCCCCGGCGTAGTCGCTCATGGGTGTCGATTATGCTCCCCCGACGGCAGATCGACTGGGTCGAGGTACCCCGCTCGCCTTTCTGTGCGACGATCGCGGACATGACGCCTGTCACAGATTCCCCGTTCCGGGTGGCCGTAGTGGGGTCCGGCCCGGCGGGGGTGTACGCCAGCGAGGCCCTGCTGGACTGGAGTGACAACCGGGATCCCTCCGGACGCGGGATCGTGGTGGACCTCATCGACCGGCTCCCGGTCCCCTACGGTCTGCTGCGGCACGGCGTGGCCCCCGATCACCCCCGGATCAAGGGCATCGCCCGCACGCTGGAGGGGATCGCCGCCGATCCGCGCATTCGGTTCCTCGGAAACGTCGAGTTCGGCAACGACCTCACCGCAGACGACGTGCACCGCTTCTACCACGCGGTCGTCTTCTCCACCGGCGCGCTCGCGGACCGTCGGCTCGGCATCCCGGGCGAGGACCTCGAGGGCTCGTACGGGGCCGCCGAGTTCGTGACCTGGTACGACGGCCACCCGGATGCGCACCCCGAGTGGGCGCTGACCGCGGAGCGCGCGGCCGTGGTGGGCGTGGGCAACGTCGCCCTGGACGTGGCGCGCATGCTGGTGCGCAGCCCCGAGCAGCTCGAACCCACCGACATCCCCGAGCACGTCCGCGCCGGGTTCGGCACCAATACGACCCGGGTGGTGTCGGTGATCGGCCGCCGCGGCCCCGTCCACGCCAAGTTCACGCCCCTGGAACTGCGGGAGATGGCCAAGGTGGAGGGCGTCACGATCGTGGTGGACCCGGCCGACCTGGAGTACGACGACGACGAGGCGCGCACCCTCCGCGACAGCGATCGCCGGGTCGGGCAGGTGTGCACGCAACTCGAGAAATGGGCCGGGGCACAGCGTGAGGCCGGTCTAGAGACGGCGGATGAGGCCGAGGCCGCGGCCCTCGCGGCCGGCGAGCGGGTGGTGCGGTTCCGCTTCCACCGGTCCCCGGTCGAGATCCTGGGGTCCGACGGCCGGGTGTCCGGGCTGCGTCTGGAGGTGACCGAGCCGGCCGGTGCCGGCGGGCGGGTCCGCAGCAGCGGCCGGACGGAGGACCTGCAGGTCGAGGCGGTCTATCGCGCGGTCGGCTACCGTTCGGCCGCTCTGGAGGGTGTGCCCTTCGACCACGACTCGGCAACCATCCCCAACGATTCCGGCCGGATCCTCGACTCGCCGGGCGGGGAGCACCTGCCGGGCCTGTTCACCGCGGGCTGGGTCAAGCGCGGGCCGTCCGGGGTGATCGGCACCAACCGTTCCTGCGCGGTGGAGACCGTGGGCCAGCTGGCCACCGAGCTCGAGTCCGGCACCCTGCCCGAGCCCTCCGAGCCGGACCCGCAGGCCGTGCGCGACCTGCTCACCGACCGCGGCGTGGACCTCGTCGACGGCGACGCCTGGCTGGAGATCGACGCGCACGAGCGTGGGCTCGGCGAGGCGGCGGGCCGCGAACGCACCAAGCTGCCGGGCCGCGCGGAGATGCTGGAGGTCGCTCGCGCCTCCCGTTCCACCGCCCGCTGACCCTTCCCTCCCCTGTCGGGTCCGCTCCACCGCGAGCCTCTGAGAAATCCGCTACTCGGATTCCCGATCCGCTACCCGAATCCGGGTAGCGGATCCGGAGACGGGGTAGCGGATTGTGCCGGGTTGGTTTTTCCGGCCGGGGCGGTCGATGCGGGGCGCTGTCGGTGTCGGGGATGCGGGGCGCTGCCGGTGTCCTGAATGTGGGGCGCTATCGCTATCGGGGTCAGTCCGTCTCCGCGACGAGCCGGCCGATCTCGTCCAGTGACACCGTGCCCGGGTCGAAGTAGCGGGAGTGCGCGCTGCGCACAGAGTCGGCGCCCGAGCCAGGCTCGGTGACGTCCACCGCGAGCCCGCCGAACTCCCCGGTGCCCGGCCGTCCGCCGAGCACGCCGGTGACCGACCACCACGGCACCGGATCCCAGCGCGAGGCGACTCCCACCACCTCGTCCTGTCCCGCCCCACGCGCGACGCCGGCCTCGTCGACCCGTTGCACGGCGATCGAGTCGACACCCGCGCCGGGACTGCCGACGTGGATCATCCGGTCGGCTGCCAGCCCCAGCGGGTCCGCGGCGGCCACCCCCAGGACCACGGACCCGTAGCTGTACCCCACCGCGGCGTGGGGGGCATCGTCGCCGTCCCTCCGCTCGACCGCGTCCAGGCCCGCCGCGAACGTCCGCAGGTCTGCGGCATGCGCTCGCGCGGGTGCCGTCGAGGAGCCGGCGGCCGTGACGTCGGCGGGCGCGTCGTAGCCCTGCCACGACACCGCGACGCAGGACTCGACAGCCGCACCGGGTGCGGAGTCGGCTGCACCGGGATTCGAGCCGGCCCCGTCGAGGCCCGAGGCGGCCGCCTCGCACACCGCCTCCGCCCGGCCGGCGGTACGAGCGAGCGTCTCCAGCGACGACCCCGTTCCCGGGATGAGCGTGACCACCCGGTCGGCGGTGTCGGGATCGGCGCTCGCGACCACCGCGCGACCGTCCGGGTGCAGGTCGAGCAGATGCCGTCGCGGGTCCGCCTCGAGATGTGCGGCCAACGCCGACAGGGCCGGCGCGACACCGTCGAGCCCGTCTCCGCCGGCGCCGGTATCGGCCGCGTCGAGCAGTCGGCGCAATCGGGTCCGGTTGATCGCATCCCGCGTGGCCGATGACAAGCCGTCCACCGAGCCCAGCTCAGGGTGGTCACGAGCCAGCCTGGCCCGATCGGCGGGTCCCAGCCCGTGCCACAGTTCGGCGACAGCGCGGGGATCGTCGTCGGTCGATCCTGACAGGTCGATGCATGGCCGCGTCGCCGGGTCCGTGTACCCGGCGAGATGGTCGGCGGCTTCCCACAGGCGCATCGCCAGACCGCGATCCGCCTCCTCCACAGCCACAGCGTCCCCGGTGCCGGGCGCGGTGAGTTCGTCGTCGCTCCAGTTGATCACCGCCCGCGCCAGCCGTGCCCCCTCGGCCCGCAGGACGTCGGCCACGTAGAGGCAGTTGCCGGAGAGCATCCTGGCCTCGGCGGCCGCATCCGCAGCGCGGCTGCGCGCCCGGGCCCCCGCCTGACCGGACCAGCCACCCTCGTCGACGCCAGCACCGACCACCGCGCCGCCGTCCGCCACACCTCCGACCACCGCGCCGCCCAGCCGGCGGGCGACCGTTTCGAGGTCCTCGGCCGACTCGGCGATCCGCCGGCCCACCGCCGCCGCCCGCGATTCGGCGTGGTCGATCGCCACCACCAGCGCCTCAGCCCGCTGCCCCGGCGACACCGCGGGCCACCTCCTCATCCGCCTCCACGAGGAGTCCGGCCGCCCGTGCCATCGCCTGCGCGATCCGCTGGCTGTCCGCCTCGTGGTCTCGGGAGCGCCGGGCGAGCAGGGCCGCGCACTCGGCCAGCGCGGGACCGGTGAGCAGCGCCCCCGCGCCTCCCGCCGCCATGCCGGCAGCCGCCGCCGAGGCCTCCGCCAGCGCCGAGACCAGGCCCGCAGCACTGTCGACCGTGACCGCGCCCGCCTCGCGGACACGGGCCGCTTCGGCAGTCACCGCCACCTGTTCGAATGCAAGCAGCATCTCACCGAAAGCCCCCTGCCCCGCCATGACCCACGCTCCCCTCCGGCCCGGATGTGGCGGGCCGCTCGGGAATCACGCTAGGGGCGGCACGCGTCGGGACGGAGTTCACGACGAGGGCCTGTGGATGGGGTCGACGACCATTCACAGGAAGGTCAGTCGAGGTCGGACTGTTCCTCGTAGCGACTGCCGTACATCCTCGCGAGGACGACTCCGGTGCCGACGAACGCCACGATCAGCGGGCCGGCCAGCCACAGACCCGGCAACCGGCCGTCGTCGGTCTGCGCGGCCCCGGTGATCCCCGCCTGGACGCCGATGAGGGTCACCAGCATCACGGCCGTGATCAGCCACAGGTCCTCACGCATGAGCCGCTCGAACCGGCGCAGCCGTGGGCCCGTCGCGGTCCACCACTGCTTGTTGGGGACGTTGATCGACGACGGCCACCGCAGGACCATCAACGACATCAGCGGGAGTGGCAGCGCGAACAGCAGCGGCCCGAGCACAGAGAACGCGAGCGCGCCGCTCTTGCTCGACCAGCCGTCCGGTTCACCGCCCGAGCCGAAGTGCGTGGGCACCCGCTCCGGCAGGACTGTCGCCTGCCAGGCCAGCACGCCCAGCCAGACGGCCACCAGTCCGGTGATCAGCACCGTGATCCACCGCGCGGTGGGCTCGCGGGGCAGTTCGCGCGCGTCGTCCGCCGGGGACCTCGTCGTCGTCATCTGTCGGACCCCCGCGATCTGTCGGACCCCCGCGCCATACTCGCGGCCATGACGACCTTCCGCACCTACCTCACCACCGTCACACGCGAGGCGGCCTCACGCGCGCGCTCGCGGGCGATCTCGACATCCTCGGCGGTCGCGACGGCCACGCCCATCCGGCGGAACTCACTGGCGGACGGCTTGCCGAACAGGCGGACATCGGCCTCCGGCACGGCGAGCGCGCGGGCGACACCGGCGAAGCCGACGCCCTCGACGGTCCCGTCGCCCTCGGTGCCGTCCGCCGCGATCCCCGTGCCGCCGTAGATCACCGCGGACGCGCCCGGACTGGCCATGGTGGTGACCACCGGCAGACCGAGGACGGCGCGCGCGTGCATCTCGAACTCACTGAGCACCTGGCTGCGCAACGTCACGAGGCCGGTGTCGTGGGGACGGGGGCTGACCTCGGAGAAGTACACGTCGACGCCCTTGACGAACAGCTCCACGCCGAACACTCCGACCCCGCCGAGCGCGCCCGTCACCCGCGCCGCCACCGACCGCGCCGAGTCGTAGGCGTCGCGGGTCATGGCCTGCGGCTGCCACGACTCGACGTAGTCGCCGCGCTCCTGGCGGTGGCCGATCGGCTCGCAGAAGTCGGTGCGGATCTGCCCCGTCTCCGGGTCGACGCTGCGGACGGTGAGCAGGGTGATCTCGTACTCGAAGTCGACGAACGACTCCACGATCACGCGCGCCCCAGCGACGCGGGCACCGGACTGCGCGTAGTCCCACGCCGTTTCCACGTCCTCGGGACCGTGGAGGGACGACTGTCCCTTGCCCGACGACGACATGGTGGGCTTGACCAGGCACGGGAACCCGATCCGGGAGCACGCCTCCCGCAGCTCCTCCAGCGAGGAGGCGAACGCGAAGCGGCTCGTGGGCAGGCCCAGCTCCTCGGCGGCGAGGCGGCGGATGCCCTCGCGGTCCATCGTCAGCTGCACGGCGCGGGCGGTGGGCGCGACGCGGGCGAGGCCGTCCTGTTCGATCTGCGCGAGCGCGGCGGTGGCGATGGCCTCGATCTCCGGCAGGATCACCTCGGGCCTCTCCAGCTCGACGACCCGGCACACCTCGTCGGCGTCGGTCATGTCGATGGTGTGACTGCGGTGCGCGACCTGGTGGGCGGGAGCGCCAGCGTACCGGTCCACCGCGATGACCTCGACGCCCAGACGCTGCAGCGCGATCGTCACCTCCTTGCCCAGCTCGCCCGAGCCGAGCAACATCACGCGGGTCGCGGTCGGCGCACCCGGCGTGCCGAAGCGGTCCACGACGGGCGGGGCGAGGGGATCGTGAGCGGCGGTCATATCGTCCACGCTAGTAGACCTGCGACGACGGCCGAAGTGCGGCTGAACAGACGCCCGGGCCCGGCACCATGTGGTGCCGTGCCGTGCCCGGTCCGGTTCTGACGGGTTATGACTGGGTCAGCCGGCGTTCAGGGCCTCCAGTTCGACCTCACCCTCGCCGTCGGCCTCGGCGGCGGAACCGGCGCTGCCGCCCTCGCTGATACCGGTGAACGAGCTGCCACCTTCGGCCTCCTCCTCGCCATCGGTGTCGGTAGCGTCACCGCCGCCGAGCGACCCAAGAAGGCTCGCTCCCGTCGCGACGCTGCCACCGCTGATGCTGCCGGCGGAGACGGGCTCCACGGAGCCCCCGGGGATCCGGCCGTTGATCTGGCCCGCGACGACCTGCGGGTCGATGCCGAAGTTGGTGCTGAGGGCTGCGATACGTGCGTCGTTACCCTCGACAGAGTCGGGGATACAGAGTATTGCAGCAGCAGCAGGCTCTTCCGGTGCTGTCGCCACCCAGGTCGCGGTAGCCCCCTCGGCGACCGGCAGTCCGGCCCCCGCTGCGATCAGGAAGAGCGCTGCCTGCGCGACGCCATCGGTGGCGGTGGCGTCGTATGAGGTCGGTTCGCCTTCTACTGCGTTGAGCATCGAAACACCGCCCATTGCCTGGATCTCGAGGATCTGAGGCAGCAGATCTATGACCGGGCCGTCGCCAGTTGGATCGAGTCCGACCTCATCAACCGAGGCGTACGGCATGGTGAAACCGACGCAGGTTTCGTCTTCCCCGGACTCGTTCACGTAAACAACCGTCGGGCCACCCTCCTCATTCGGGGTCACCGACACGGGGCCGTTTAGAGCGGTCGCGGCCAGTTCGAGGACACGGCGGCGATTTCGGACGAACCCTGAGCTCCGGCGAGAGTGGCTCCGGCTGCGAGGGCGATGGCCGAGGCGCCGGCCAAGAATCGGCTACGAGCGAACATGAATGCTCCTTGTAGTGAGTGAAAGCCACCACATCGAGGACCACGGTGACACTTGCGGACGCTCCGGTGAACGCCTTCGCAGGGAGTGTCATAGATCACACCAACAACGGTCGTAAGCGGCGCAAACTTTAAGGTTCCACAACTAGATTTTAACTTTCTTATTACCACTGGCCACAGGCGCAACGGCAGTACCGGTCACCTGAGTCAAATCCATTCGGCTGTAGGCGATAATGTGTGTTCAAAGCCACATGAAAGGGCACACCTGTGAGCAGTTCCTCTTCCGGCCCCCTGGCCGGCCTCCGCGTCGTCGAACTCAATGGCATCGGCCCCGGCCCCCACGCCTGCATGATGCTCGCCGATCTCGGCGCCGAAGTCGTGACCGTCATGCGTCCCGGGGAGCTCGACACCCAGGTCGGCGGCTGGGCGCACATCACCCGCCGCGGCCGCACCGTGGTGGAGGCCAACCTCAAGAGCGACGAGGGCTTGTCGCAGGTGCGCGGACTCATCGCCAAGGCGGACGTGCTGGTCGAGGGCTACCGCCCCGGGGTCACCGAGCGCATGGGCCTGGGACCGGAGGAGTGCTTGGAGCTCAACCCGCGCCTGGTCTACGCCCGCATGACCGGCTGGGGCCAGCACGGCCCGCTCGCCCACACCGCCGGGCACGACCTCAACTACATTTCCCTGACCGGCCACCTCAACGCCACCGCCCGGAAGGACGAGCGCCCGGTGCCGCCGCTTAACCTCGTCGGTGACTTCGGCGGCGGTTCGATGTTCCTCATCCAGGGCATCCTCGCCGCGATCATCGAGCGCGCCACGTCCGGCAGGGGCCAGGTCATCGACGCCGCCATGACCGACGGCGCCTCGGTGTTGGGCCAGTTCCAGTGGGCGATGCGCGCCCGCGGCCAGTGGTCCGACGTCGCCGGGACCAACATGCTCGACACCGGATACCCGTTCTACGACGTCTACACCTGCTCGGACGGCAAGTACATGGCCGTCGGATGCCTCGAGCCGCAGTTCTACTCCGAGTTCGCCCGATTGCTGGGCATCGACGGCGAGGGGATGCCCGGGCAGTTCGACATGGACCGCTGGGACGAACTGCGCGAGATCATCGCCGCGAAGTTCGCCGAGAAGACCCGTGACGAGTGGGCCGAGCTGTTCTACGGCACCGACGCCTGCACCACGCCGGTGCTGACCTACACCGAGGCGCTCGACCACCCGCACAACGTCGCGAGGGAGACCTTCGTCGAGGTCGCCGGCGATGCCGGGCCCGCGCCCGCGCCTCGGTTCTCGCGCACCCCGGCCCCCGCGGTCCCGACCGCCCCGCCGACCGGGCCAACCGCGATCGACCAGGTGTGGGCCTGAGCATGAACGACCCGCGGGCCGAATCCGGCTCGGCGGACTCCGCCCTCCCGACCGGCGGCTCTCGCGTGGCCGGGGTCGTCCTGATCGTCGATCCCGCGTCGCCCAACCCGCCGTTCCGTCAACTCAAGGGCCAGATCGTCGAGGCGGTCTCACGCGGGAAACTCACTGCGGGAACCCGCCTGCCCGCGGTTCGGACGCTCGCCGCCGAGGCTGGCATCTCGACCGCGACCGCCGCCAAGGTCTACCGCGAACTCGAGGAGTCCGGCGTACTCGAGGGCCGCGGCCGCTCGGGCACGTTCGTGGCGGCCGGCGACGTGGCCGGCGCGGCGTTGACCCGAGCTGCGGAAGAGTTCGCCTCGTCAGCCGCAGGCGCGGGCTTCGGGGTCGACGACGCCGTGGACGCACTACGAAACGCGTTTAAGAACCTGGGTTGAGGGTCGTTCGGCCCCGCAACGAACACATGCAGAACGCCCCGCCACCGTTAGGTGGCGGGGCGTTGCGCTCAGGTGCTCCGGTGATCAGCTACCGAGCGAGCCCATGTCGAGCGAGCCGAAGAGACCGCCGGGCTCGTAGGCGAAGGCGACCTCGTCACCACAGTCTGCGGCGCCCGCGCGGAAGTCCTCTGCGGGGCCGTAGCTGCCGATACCGGACCACGTCACGGTTTCACCAGCGGGCACAGTAGCGAAAGCCAAGGCGTTCTGCCCCAACACGTTAGCGGCCTCCCGCTCTGTCGCGACTGCAGCGTTCGCTTCGTCGAAGGAGGTCTCATCATCGATCCCGTTCTCGATGGCGGAGATCACCTCGGCATTCGAAACACCGATGGTGCAGGTCAGCGCACCGTCCGTGTTGTTAGTGATCTCACCGCCGACGGCCTCGGTGTCGCCCGCGACTGTCAGCGTGACAGCGTCGGGCGCCGACGACCCCAGCGAACCGAGCGACTGGGCCTGGGCGACCCCGGCACCGCCCAGAACTGCAGCGGCACCGAGAGCCGCGGTGGAGATGGAAGTACCAAGCTTGGTGGAAAGACGCATGGATCAGTCCCCCTTGCGCTCGAAACTGCGACCGTATTTCAGCAACAGTTTACGATGCTAACCAAGTAAACACTCGATGCGAACCAGGCTCTTCCCAGATGAGGGTGTAGGCCGGTCGGGCGCGTCGGTCCGCAGATAGACGNAATCACGTCGGCTTTGCGTCTATCGCTTGATGCGCCCACTGGCGAACGAGCCGCTGACCTGCGCAAACGCTGAGCGTGGGGGGCGCCGCCATCCGGTGGTGACCGACGACGACCGACCAGTACCGACCGTTTCACCGGAGCTTGCGGCGGCGTCCAAGCCGAGCAAGCTCCATTCCTTTAGCTCACCGCGCCTTCTTCCTCGCCGGTCCCGTCGTCGTCGAAGACGTTTCAGGGGTCTTCTCAGATGACGGTGTAGGTCGGCCGGGCGCGTCGGTCCGCAGATAGACGTCGAGGTCTCCCGACGATGGAGGTTCCTACGCCATCCATCCGAAAGACCTCGACGTGTCCGACACAACCCCGCCGGCCGGCTTCGGCCGCCCTGACCTCACCGCCTTCGCGGCTCATCCCAATCGACCCTGATCGGGTCTGCTGACCCCCTCGACGAGAACGCAGCGACATCACAGCCACCCAACCCCGACCGTCCGGGAAGCTGGGGCACGTCACACGGCCTGTACTGCGGGCGTGTCGAGTGGGTCGTCCAGGGGCGACGCAGGAGCGTCGACGCGACGTGCTGAGAGGTGGTTCCAACCGAGCGCTAGGACACCGGCTACAGGCATGGCGATAGGTCAGGAACGGCGTCGCTCCCTGCGCAGGAGGGAGCGCAGAGTCTCGGCGTTCGCGTAGCCGACCCGTAGCGCGATCTCGGCGGAGGTGAGGTCCGTGGTTGCTGAGAGGTGCCGAGCTCGTTCGATGCGAAGCCGTTGGACGAAGCCGAGCGGAGTGAGGTTGAGCGCCGCACGGACTCGTCGTTCGAGGGTGCGCCGGCTGGTGCAGAGCGACTGCGCGACGAAGGCGACGTTGAACGGTTCGTCCAGGCGGGCGCGCACGAAGCGTTCGAACTCGACGACGATCGGGTCCTCGTGCCGGAGATGATCGTAGGCGACGAAGGCCGCCTGCGACGGACGCTCGTCGATGATGAGGAGCTTGGCGACATGTTGGGCCAGGTCGGGGCTGATCGATCGCACGAGTGAGAGCGCGAGGTCGATGTGGGCGAACGCGGCGCCGGCGGTGACGAGGTTCCCGTCCACGACGACCATGGTGTCGAGATCGAGGGCGACGGTCGGATAGCGCTTCAGGAACTCCGGCCCCAGGAACCAGCTGGTCGTCGCCCGCCGATGATGCATCCGTCCGGTCTCGGCGACAGCGAACACGCCGGTGCACGCCGCGGCGATCCGGGTGGTCGCGTCGTCGAGGCGCCCGAGCGAGGCGATGACCGAACGAGCATCTCGGCTCTGGAGGGCGTCGTTGGTAGCGGCGGCCGTAAGGGTTCCAAGCGCAGGGACGACGACCACGTCGAACTCTCCGGACTCCGACAGCGGGTGGTCCACCGACAGGGTCATCGATGCCGTCGTGGTCACTCGCCGTTTCGGTCCGAGGATGGCGAGTTCGATCGGGTCGATCCGCGGGTCGACATCGGCGCGGGCTCCGTCGGCCACCCGCACGATGTCGATGATCGACGCGACAGCCGAACCGAAGCAGCCGTCGATCGCGATCAGTCCGATACGCATGGCGCAAACAATAGCAATACTGCCGTATACGCCACTTCCCACCGGCCCTCGCACGTCATACGCTGAACTCGCTTCACCAAGAAACCTCGACACCTAGGAGAACCCCTCATGTCCACACCCGCATCACTTCCGTATGCCTTCGTCGCCAAGATCGTCGCGGCCGATGGACAGCACGACGCGCTCGCCGATCTGCTCGCCGGCGCTGTCGCGCTCGCCAACGATGAAGTAGGAACGATTGTCTGGTTCGCGGTCAGGACCCACGCCGACACCTTCTGGATCTTCGATGCATTCCCCGACGAGGCCGCTCGCGACGCCCACGCCAACGGCGCCATCGTCGCAGCCCTGATGGACAACCAGCACCTCCTCGGCGCAGCACCCGAGATCCTGGCGGCCGACGTCCTCGCGTCCAAGCTTCCGTAGTCCGCCAACGCACGAGACGATCGCGCCCCGCTGAGCCGTCGCCAGGTCGCGACGCAACGCCACGCTGCGTTGCCGAGCGGTGCGAGGCCTATCGGCACACGGACAGGATGCCGGCCGCGAGCGCTCAGCCGGCGAGGGGTCCGTCGCAGAGGAGAGCGACGTCGGTGTCGGGCAGAGCCGTGAGGCCAGCGCATCGCGCGACCACCAGAACCGAACCGCCCCTGCCCTGCGTTTCCGCAGGTCAGGGGCTGTTCGCCGGAGCCGCCTGTCGGAATCGAACCGACGACCTAATCACGTCGGCTTTGCGTCTATCGCTTGATGCGCCCACTGGCGAACGAGCCGCTGACCTGCGCAAACGCTGAGCGTGGGGGGCGCCGCCATCCGGTGGTGACCGACGACGACCGACCAGTACCGACCGTTTCACCGGAGCTTGCGGCGGCGTCCAAGCCGAGCAAGCTCCATTCCTTTAGCTCACCGCGCCTTCTTCCTCGCCGGTCCCGTCGTCGTCGAAGACGTTTCAGGGGTCTTCTCAGATGACGGTGTAGGTCGGCCGGGCGCGTCGGTCCGCAGATAGACGTCGAGGTCTCCCGACGATGGAGGTTCCTACGCCATCCATCCGAAAGACCTCGACGTGTCCGACGCTACCCCGCCGGCCGGCTTCGACCGCCCTGACCTCACCGCCTTCGCTCGACTCGACGGCCTCGGTCTGAGCGTGACCGGACAACGACTTGAACCGGATCGTGCGGTCCTCGCGTGCCGCGTGGTGGAACCAGATCAGTGGTGCCGACGGTGCGGCAGCGAAGGCGCTGCTCGTGACACCGTGATCCGGCGGTTGGCCCACGAGCCGCTGGGCTGGCGACCGACCGTGCTGGAAGTTGTAGTGCGCCGCTACCGCTGTGCCGACTGCGGACACGTGTGGCGCCAAGACACCAGCGCCGCGGCGGAGCCACGCGCGAAGCTCTCGCGCACCGGGCTGCGGTGGGCGCTGGAAGGGATCGTGGTCGCACACCTCACCGTCGCCCGTGTCGCCGAGGGACTCGGGGTCGCGTGGGACACCGCCAACAACGCGGTCCTGGCCGAAGGCAAGCGGCTGCTGATCAACGACCCCACGCGGTTCGAGGGCGTGAAGGTCATTGGCGTCGATGAGCACGTCTGGCGCCACACCAGGCGTGGCGACAAGTACGTCACCGTGATCATCGACCTCACCCCGGTCCGCGATGGCGCCGGCCCAGCAAGGCTGCTGGACATGGTCGAGGGCCGGTCGAAGGCGGCGTTCAAGACCTGGCTCGCCGACCGCGACGACGCCTTCCGTGACGCGGTCGAGGTGGTCGCGATGGACGGTTTCACCGGGTTCAAGACCGCCGCTGCGGAGGAGATTCCGGACGCGGTCACGGTGATGGATCCCTTCCACGTCGTGCGCCTGGCCGGTGACGCCCTCGATAGGAGCCGGCGCCGGGTCCAACTCGCGATCCACGGGCACCGTGGGTTCAGGGACGACCCGCTCTACAAGTCGCGGCGCACGCTGCACACCGGCGCGGACCTGCTCACCGACAAGCAGAGCGACAGGCTACGCGCGCTGTTCGTTGATGACGCTCACGTCGAGGTCGAGGCGACCTGGGGTGTCTACCAGCGCATGATCGCCGCCTATCGCCACGAGGACCGGCAACGTGGCCGCGAGCTCATGGAGAAGCTGATCACCGACCTCAGCGCCGGCGTCCCCAAGGTGCTCACCGAGCTCACCACCCTGAGCCGGACCCTGAAGAAGCGAGCCGCTGACGTGCTCGCCTACTTCGAACGACCCGGCACCAGCAACGGGCCGACCGAGGCGCTCAACGGACGGCTCGAACACCTGCGCGGCTCCGCACTCGGGTTCCCCAACCTGACCAACTACATCGCCCGAAGCCTGCTCGAGACCGGCGGCTTCAGACCCCAACTCCTACACCCCCGATTGGGATGAGCCGCGAACCAGCTCACTATCTGATTCTCGATCGAGACGGTCACGACCATGGACCTGACCCTCTGCGCCAAGAAAGCGCTGCCGCCACAACGGCCCTGTTAACACCACCCAAACCATGGCCGCCCCGGGTCAGGCTGGGCGCCCTTGAATTGCCCCAGATCCACGGCGCCCGCCGATCTGCTCCATAAGCAGATTCGGAGAACAGACCTCACCCCCGACACCGCTCAGCTGCCGGGGGTGAGGACTATTCGGTCGACTCAGCTGCCGAGCGAACCCGTGGTCTCCGCCACCGAGCCCGAGCTGCCGATGCCGGCAAGAGCGGAATCCAGCGACCCGAGGCCGGCCGGAACACCGGCACCTGCGGAGATCTCGACCTCGACGTACGGGTCGTCATCCAGCCCCTGGGAGTTACACACCGTGAGAGCAGCCGGGGAGAATGAATCATCGGTGAGTGTGCCCTCGACAACCCCGCCGATTGCTCCTTCCATCAGCTCAGCGGTCTCACCGTTCTCGACCATTCCGCCGAAGAATCCGATCTGCCCCTTGCCCGCAGCCTCCACGAAACGTGCCGTCCAGCTCTCCGGGAGAGTGCTGTTGATGTCCACCGTCTTCACATAGCCGTAGAGGTCGGAGACCAGACGCCCCGTACCCACGAACGAGTAGCACATCAAGTCCTGACCCGACTTGTTGGTGTAGGTCACCTCCGTGGCCTCACCCTTGCCGCTCACGCTCACACTGCTGGGGCTGTTGAACACGGGATCGACGTCCTGGGCGCCGGCCACCCCGGCGCCGGCGAGGGCGGTGACTGAGGCGATGGCGGTGGCTGCGGTGGCGACGCCGAGGCGGGTGAGGGAACGCATGTGGTGCTCCGATCGGAAGGGGACGCGACCGGTCGGCCGCTTCCATGGAGTCCACCCGATGCGCCGTCACCGCACTATCGGCCGTTCATACGACATGTGCCGTACGTTCACACCCGATTCGGCCCCACCTGACCCGCACGCACCATCGGCCTCACTCGTCACACGAGCGGCCCCCAGATCACCCCAGGATGTCGCGCCGCACCACGTTCTGGTCGCGGCCGGGGCCCACGCCGATGTACGACATGTGGCAGCCGGCGAGCTCCTCGAGCCGCAGCACGTAGTCGCGGGCGGCGGGCGGCAGGTCGCTGAACTCGCGCGCCCCGGTGATGTCCTCGTCCCAGCCGGGCATGGTCTCGTAGATCGGCGTGGCGTGGTGGAAGTCGGTCTGCGTCATGGGCATCTCGTCGTGCCGGACGCCGTCCACGTCGTAGGCCACGCAGATCGGGATCTCGCCGATGCCGGTGAGCACGTCGAGCTTGGTGAGGAAGTAGTCGGTGAACCCGTTGACGCGCGCGGCGTAGCGGGCGATCACGGCGTCGTACCAGCCACAGCGGCGGGTGCGGCCGGTGTTGACACCCACCTCACCGCCGGTGACCTGCAGGTACTCGCCCCACTTGTCGAACAGCTCGGTGGGGAACGGCCCGGCGCCCACGCGGGTGGTGTACGCCTTGACGATGCCCAGAGAGTGGGTGATCTTGGTGGGCCCGATGCCCGAGCCCACGCAGGCTCCGCCGGCGGTCGGGTTGGACGACGTCACGAACGGGTAGGTGCCGTGGTCCACGTCGAGCATGGTGGCCTGGCCGCCCTCCATGAGCACGGACTCGCCGCGGTCCAGCGCCTGGTTGAGCATCAGGGTGGCGTCGCAGACCATGGGCCGCAGCCGGTCGGCGTAGCCGAGGAAGTACTCGACCATCTCGTCGACCTCGACCGCTCGACGGTTGTAGATCTTCACCAGGATCTGGTTCTTGAGGTGCAGCGCACCTTCGATCTTCTGCCGCAGGATCGATTCGTCGAACACGTCCTGGACGCGTATCCCCACGCGCGAGACCTTGTCGGCGTAGGTGGGGCCGATGCCGCGCCCGGTGGTGCCGATGGCCTTCTTGCCGAGGAACCGCTCGGTGACCTTGTCGAGCTGCTGGTGGTATGGCGCCACGAGGTGCGCGTCGGCGGAGATCCGCAGGCGGGAGGTGTCAGCGCCGCGCGCCTGCAGTCCCTCGATTTCCTCGAAGAGCGCCTCGAGGTTCACCACCACGCCGTTGCCGATCACCGGCACGGCCGTGGGCGAGAGGATGCCGGCGGGCAGGAGCTTGAGCTCGTACTTCTCACCGCCCACCACGACGGTGTGGCCGGCGTTGTTCCCGCCGTTGGGCTTGACCACGTAGTCCACGTGGCCGCCCAGGATGTCGGTGGCCTTACCCTTGCCCTCGTCGCCCCACTGGGCGCCGATCAGAACGATCGCTGGCATGGTTCGCATTCACCTCGAATGAGTCGTCGTCACGGTGCACCGGCGTCAGACACCTGACAGCGAATCCGCGCACACCAACGCCCCAGAATAGTCCGTACCGCGTGAACACCCTAGTCGGCGACGCCCCGCAGTCTGCGGAATCGCACCGGCGTTCCCGGGAGAAGCTGCGAGATCGCGTCCGCGGACCGCGCGGTGAGCACACCGATGACGGGGTACCCGCCGGTCACCGGGTGGTCGGGGCCGAACACCACGGGCGCGCCGTCGGCCGGAATCTGTACCGCGCCGCGCACCATGCCCTCGCTGGGGATCTCGCGCGTGTCGAGGCGTGGGACGGGTCGGGCGGGGTCGATGCGTACGCCCACCCTGTCGGCGTGCCCGCTGACGTGCCCGGTCGCGGCGAGGACGTCCCACGCGGCGGGCGGGAACAGGTCGTCGCGCGGCCCAGGGATGACGTCCAGCTCCACTGATTTCCTGGCGCCGGTGACCGCGCCCCCGCCGACCACACCCCGGCCGGCGGAGACCTGCCACCCGTCTGCCCACGGCCCCACCACGGCGTCGCCGACGTCCAGCACATCGCCGGCCACGACGGGCGGTGGGCCCAGCCCTGCCAGGGTGTCGCGCGATCGACTGCCCAGCACCGCCGGCACGTCGATCCCCCCGCGCACGCCAACGTAGCTGCGCACCCCGGCGACGGGCCGGCCGATCTCCAGCGACGACCCGGCGTCCAGTCGGAGGACCTCGCCGGTGGCGGCGGTGCGTCGGGAACCGTCGGGGGTGACGACGACGAGGGCCTTCGCCCCCGTGACCGCCACGACCGCGGGCTCATCCGTCATGACCGTCAGCCCACCGAGCAGCACCTCGAGCACGGCGGCCGCCGGGTCGGTGCCGACGGCCCGCAGGGCGGTGGCCGCGGCGGCGCGATCGGCGGCCCCGGAGGCGGTCACCCCGAGCGAGGCGTGACCGGGGCGGCCGAGGTCCTGCACGAGCGCGGACGGTCCGGCCCGCAGTACGAGCAGGCTCATCGGGGCGCGTCCGGGCTCAACGGCGCTGGTCCGAGCGCCCGCGGTCGTCCCCGGATCGCCCGCCCACCTCGCGGAACCGGACGGTCATCCCGGGGGCGAGCAGGGCGGGGTCGGGCCGGTCGAGGTCCCACAGCCGGGCGTCGGTGGTGCCGAGCAGCTGCCACCCGCCGGGCGAGGCCCCGGGGTAGACGGCGCAGAAGCGGTCCGCCAGGCCGACCGCTCCGGCCGGGACCCGCGCGCGCGGCGTGCCCAGCCGCGGCACCGCAGGCAAAGCGGGTTTCGCCGACGGCCCTCCGGCCGCCTCGCTCGCACCCGCCCCGCCCGCATCCGCCCTGCCCGCGTCCAGCTCCCGCGCGTCGACGAGGTAGAAGAAGCCCGGCGCGAACCCGCCGAACGCGGCCCGCCACGTGATCGAGGAGTGCGTGCGGACCAGCGCTTCGGTGGACATCCCGGCGAGGTCGGCGACCGCGGCAAGGTCGGGCCCGTCGTAGCGGACGTCGATCGTCACCCCTGCCACCCCGCCTTCCGCACCTGCTCCCGAGCCCGCATTCGCGCCCGCATCCGATCCCGCATCCGAGCTCACATTCGAGCCCGCATCTCCGAAATCCGCTACTCCCTCTACGGATCCGCTATTCGGATCAGAAGCGCCGATCCGGAATCCGGATAGCCGATTTGAGGCGGGCAGATGGCCGGAGGGCGGCGGAGCGACGGGGTGATCAGCGGGGTCCGCGAGCAGGGCCTCCAGTCGCCGCCGCAGTTCGGGTAACGCAGAGGCGTCGCGCACGGTCACCAGCACCGTGCGGGTCGCCGCCACCACGTCGAGGGCGTCCGGTCGCCACTGCTCGATCCTCGCGGCCAACGAGACCGCCTCGGCCAGGTCGGCACAGTCGAGCAACAGCGCGGCCTCCCCGCAGCGGCGGATCCTCGTCGTCGTCATCCCGGGCCGGACTCCCCCGCCGGCCCGTCCCCAACCGCATCACGCCCGGACCCGCCCGCCACGGGGCCGCGCGGCGGGACGTGAGGCGCGGCGAACGGCGCCACCTCCACGCCGGCCTCCTCGAGCGAGGCGCGCACGCGTCGCGCCAGGTCGACGGCGCCGGGCGTGTCCCCGTGCACACACACCGAGGCGGCGGCCACCACGACCTGCGACCCGCCGGTGGCGGTGATCGACCGCCCGGTCGCCATGGCCACGACCCGCTCGGCGACCTCGTCGACATCGGTGATCACCGCGCCCGGCTCGCCGCGGGGCACGAGCGTGCCGTCGGGCCGGTACCCGCGGTCGGCGAACGCCTCCGTCACCGTGGGAACGCCGACGGCCTCGGCGTGGGACAGCACCACCGCACCCGGCAGACCGAGGATCGGCACCGGCTCCTCATTGGCGAGGTCGGCGTACCGCACCACGGCGTCCACGACACCCGCGGCCTGCTCCGTATCGCGGACGATACGGTTGTAGAGCGCGCCGTGTGGCTTGAGGTACCGCACCCGCGTCCCGTGCCGTCGCGCGGCCATGTCGAGCTCGACGAGCTGGAACTCCACGAGACGGGCGACCTCCTCGCGGTCAAGTTCGTGCTCGACGCGCCCGAAGTTGGCGCCGTCCCGGTACGAGGGGTGGGCCCCCAGGGCGACCCCGCGCTCGGCGGCGGCGACGGCCGTGGCGATCATGGTGGGCCGGTTGCCGGCGTGGAAGCCGCACGCGACGTTGGCGGACGTCACCACGTCCAACAGTGCGGCGTCGTCGGGATCCGGCCCGGCGCCGGGTGCGAGCGACGCGGGCCACCGCGGCGTCCCCCGGCGGGCCTCGCCGAGGTCGCAGTTCAGATCGATCCTGCGTGCCTGTCCAACCACGCTTCCATCCTGCCCCAGGTTCGCCCCCGCCATCAGCTGCGGTCATGATGGAGGTCATGATCGTCATCCGATGCGGCTCGGCCCCGGTCCCGACGGTTCTCGGTGAGCGCCCCCGCATCCAGGTCAGCGAGGTGCCGACCAAGGACGAGGTCAACCGTGCGTTGGCCGAGGTGGGCCCGGGGCGTCGGCTGGTCCTGTGCGGCACCGACGCCGCGTTGGCCGCGGTGCTCACCCGCCTGCTGCGGACCGAGAACCTCGACGCGGAGATCGCCTACGTCGCCGACGAGCCCACCCCCGCCACCCGCGCCTACGGGCTGCCGACAGGGTCGGAGGCGGCCAAGCTCGGCATCCGCGGCACGTCGCGTGAAGTGCCGCTCGTCCGCGACGAGACCGGGACCGCCCTCGTCGGTGAGGCCCTCGTTCGCGGCCCCGAGGGCGACCGACTCGTGGGCGAGGCCTACGCCGACGACACCGTGGTCTTCTCCGGCGAGACGCACACCCTCACCGTCCGGCCCACACCCGAGCTGCCCGGCGTCCGGGCCACCGCCGCCCGGCCCCGCAGGCTGCGTCGCCGTCAGTGGGTGGCGGCCCGGGCGGTGCAACTGGGCACCGAGGCCGGCCTGCTCACCCGGGACGGACTCACCGGTCGGCGGGCCATCAAGAGGACGACTTTCTATCGTCATACCGAGCCATGGAGGCTCGTGTCGCCCTGAGCGGCGGCATCACCGGCGCCGGTCGGTCCGGCGCGTCCGGCCACTCCTCCGTCAGCTCCGGCTCGACGGCGGGATTGCGGACGGTCGGCGGCAGCGTGGCGAGGGCCGAGATCTTGCTCAGCCCCGCGACCTGCATCATGTCCACCAGGATCGAGCGCAGCTGGGCCAGCATGACGGTCTCGGTCAGGCCCGACCCCGTGATCAGCTCCCGCTTGGCGCGCGACGCGACCGCCCGCAACTCGCGGTGGACCTCGGCGTCCGTGGGTGCATCGGAGTCCGCGGCCACCCGCCGTGTGAGCACCTCCAGAGCGCCGGCCAGCGCCGCGATCAACGAACTCAACGCGGGCGGTACGTCCACCTGATCGTCCGCCGCCACGATCGCCCGACGCGCGAGGACACGGATGTTGCGGATGCCGTTGTCCAGCGGGTTGAGCATCGCCGTGAGGACGATCTCCTCCGGACGCCGCCGCCGGTAGAACGGGGAGATCCGCACCAGTTCCCGCGCCCCCGCGAGCTGCTCGGAGATCGCGTCGACGGCCGGCTGGGTGTCACGGGCGTCCTGCAGGGCGGAGCGGATGAGTTCCGAGTCGCGCCGTTCCAACCCGTCCGCGACCTCGGCGAGCACCGACGACGCCACGCCCAGCAGCGATGCCGCCTCCCGGCGGGCGCGGCGCAGGGGATGGACGGGCATGAGCGCCATCGCGGCCAGCGCGACCACCCCGCCCACCGCCGCGTCGAGCATCCGCTCGTAGCCGCCCGCGCTGCCCGGCGGCAGGATCGTCGCCACGAGGATCGCCGAGGAGGCCGCCTGGGTGCCGGTGATCGCCCCCCGGTCGACGAACACCGCCGCTGACATCGCCAGGATCACCACCAGAGCGATCTGCCACGCCCCGGAGCCGATCTCCCGGATCAGCAGGTCACCGAACCCGACGCCGACGATGACGCCGAGCACCAGCTCGACACCCCTCCGGACGCGACGCCCCATACCGGTGCCGAGGGCGATGGCGGCCGCGATGGGAGCGAAGAAGGGTGCCGAGTGGTGCAGCACGTCGTGCGCGAGGAACCAGGCCAGTCCCGCGGCGAGACCGCACTGCAGGATCGGCAGGAACGCGTAACCGAGTCGCCGGGCCCGCGCCCTCAGCGGGCCCGGCAGCGCGGCGTAGACGCCCAGCGCGCGGGCGTCCAGTCGGTCACGCCAGGCCGAGAGACGCGGCGGCGTGCGGGTCTGACTCATTGACCAGGTCCAGACAACGGATGTACTCGTCCTCCTCGCCGATCGACTGCGCGGCGCGGGCCAGCGCAGCGACACAACGGAGGAAGCCGCGGTTGGGTTCGTGGTCGTACGGCACCGGCCCGAAGCCCTTCCAGCCGTGGCGCCGCAGCTGGTCCAGTCCGCGGTGATACCCGGTGCGGGCGAAGGCGTAGGCGCTGATCACCTCGCCGGAGTCGAGTGCGCGCTCGGCGAGTTCGGCCCACGCGATCGAGGCGGTGGGGTGGGAGGCCGCCACGGTGCGGGGATCCTCCCCCGCGGCGACGGCGGCCTCCGCCTCCGGGTCACCGGTGAGACGGGTGGGCGGGGGGCCGAGGAGATCTCCGAACTGGGTCATGCCCCCATTGTCCACTAATCCGCCGCATCGCCTCCCCTGCCCCCATTTGCTAAGGTCGGGGGCATGCGGCGCCCCGGACGGGGCGCCGTGCGCTCGTCGCGGGCAGTGGTTTCACGCCCCTTCGGAGCGATCGTGGTCCCGATGTCGAGGCCCCGTTACGCGGACTCATCCAGTCCCCGCGTCGGACGAGCTTCCACCGGCACCAGTCGGAGCGAACGAACAGGCCGAACGTGGGCCGGAAGGAAGATTGTGTCTAGACAGCGTATTGCGATCATCGGAGCCGGGCCGAGCGGAATGGCCGCTCTCAGGGCGTTCGAATCGGCCCAGCGATCCGGGGCCAAGATCCCCGAGATCGTGGCCTACGAGAAGCAGGACGACTGGGGCGGCCAGTGGAACTACAACTGGCGGTCGGGCACCGACAAGTACGGCGAGCCGGTCCACTCCTCCATGTACCGCAACCTGTGGTCGAACGGCCCCAAGGAGGCGCTCGGGTTCGCCGAGTACACGTTCGACGAGCACTTCGGCAGGCCCATCTCGTCGTATCCGCCGCGTGAGGTCCTGTGGGACTACATCGACGGCCGGGTCCAGGGGTCCGACGTCAAGGACAAGGTGCAGTTCTCCACGGCCGTCCGTTGGGTGGACTACGACCGCGATCTGGACACCTTCACCGTCACCGTGGAGAACCTCAGGTCCGGCAAGACGACCTCGTCGGAGTTCGACCGCATCATCGTGTCCACCGGCCACTTCTCCTACCCGAACCTGCCGGACTTCAAGGGCATCGGGACGTTCCCCGGGTCGATCCGCCACGCCCACGACTTCCGCGGAGCGGAGAAGCTTGCGGACAAGCGCGTGCTGCTGATCGGCGCCTCCTACTCCGCCGAGGACATCGGCGTGCAGGCCTTCAAGATGGGCGCCCGGTCGGTGACGATCTCCTATCGCACCGCCCCCATGGGCTACGACTGGCCGGACGGGATGGAGGAACTGCCGCTGGTCCAGCGGTTCGACGGCGAGACCGTCCACTTCACCGGCGGCCAGACCCGCGAGTTCGACGCCGTGATCCTGTGCACCGGCTACCTCCACAAGTACCCGTTCCTACCGGCGGACCTGTCGCTGCAGTCGCCCAACAACATCTACCCCGCCGGCCTCTACCGCGGCGTGGTGTGGCAGAAGAACCCCAAGGTCTACTACCTCGGCGCTCAGGACCAGTGGTTCACCTTCAACATGTTCGACGCCCAGGCCTGGTATGTCCGCGACCTCATCCTGGGCCGGGCCAAGCTGCCGTCCGCCGAGGAGCGGGTCGCCCACATGCGGGCCTGGCGGAACCGGTTCCAGGAGCTGGAGGGCGACGCCGACGACGTGCGCTTCCAGGCCGACTACGTCCGCGACCTCATCGAGGCCACGGACTACCCGATGTTCGACCTCGACGAGGTGGTCGAGATCTTCCTCGCCTGGAAGAAGGACAAGAAGAAGAACATCCTGACCTACCGGGACAAGCCGTACCGCTCCGTCCTCACCGGCACCATGGCGACCGTCCATCACACCCCGTGGCTCCAGGAGCTGGACGACTCGCGCGAGCGGTACCTCTCGACGCCGGAGAAGACCGAGATCGAGGAGCTCGTGGTGGGCGCCGACACCACCCCGGCACAGGACGCC
The DNA here is from genome assembly GCF_001658045.1 of Dietzia sp. 111N12-1. NCBI lineage: Bacteria > Bacillati > Actinomycetota > Actinomycetes > Mycobacteriales > Dietziaceae > Dietzia > Dietzia sp. 111N12-1. The sequence continues at coordinate 91,568 of NZ_LSSV01000082.1, forward strand.
CGGATCGACGGGGAGTGAACCCTCGGTGACGTCTGGGGCGAATCCGCTCCCGGACGTCACCCGAGGGGACAGACTTGAGCGCGTGACCGCGTCTCCCGCCCCCTCGCCCGAGTCTCCCGGGTCGGCCCGCATCGCCGGAACCGCCCACCTCGCCGATTCCCACCCCACCGGTGGCATCGGCAGGCGCTCCCTCCTCCGGGCCGGAGCGCTGGCCGGTGCCGCTGTCGGGACCGGTGCCCTGGCCGGACGCACCGCCGTCGCCGGGGCCGCGGCTGCCGGGGGCACAGGAGGTGGCGGGGCCCCGGCCGGAGCCGTCTTCCGGCACGGCGTCGCCTCGGGCGACCCCATGGCGGACCGCGTCATCCTGTGGACGCGGGTGACGCCCACCCCGCAGGCGAGCCCCGGTTCGGGGATCGGTGACCCCGTCGTCGTCGCCTGGGAGGTCGCCACCGACCCGGGGTTCACCTCCCTCGTCCGCACTGGCTCCGTCGTCACCGACGCCGGCCGCGACCACACGGTCAAGCTCGACTGCACCGGACTTGCGCCGGACCGCTGGTACCACTACCGCTTCCGCGCGCTCGGTCAGGTCTCGCGGACCGGGCGCACCCGTACCGCGCCCGCCGACGGCGCCATGCCCGCCACCGGCCGCTGGCGCGTCGGCGTGGTGTCGTGTTCCAACTGGGAGGCCGGCTTCTTCTCCGGTTACCGCCACCTCGAGGCGCGCGGGGACCTGGATGCGATCATCGAGCTCGGTGACTACATCTACGAGTACGGCCGCGGCGAGTACACCGCCGCCATCGGGGCGATACGCCCGCACGAACCACCGCACGAGATCGTCACCCTGGCCGACTATCGGATCCGGCTGGCGCAGTACCACACCGACCCCGACCTGCAGTCCCTGCACGCGCACGTCCCCTGGATCTGCACGTGGGACGACCACGAGCTGGCCAACGACTCGTGGGAGCACGGTGCCGAGAACCACCAGCCGCACGAGGGCCCGTTCTCCGACCGCAAGGCCGCGTCCTCGCAGGCGTACTTCGAGTGGATGCCGGTCCGGCCGGAGTCGCTGCGCGACGGCGGGCACCTCTACCGGCGCCTGCGCTGGGGGTCGTTGGCCGAGATCAGCATGCTGGACCTGCGCTCGTACCGTTCCGAGAGCCCCGATCGGTTCAACGGCCTGGCGATCGACCAGACCAACACGATGACCGGCGCCGAGCAGTTCGACTGGCTGGCCCGCGGGCTGCGGTCGTCGACCGCCCGCTGGAACGTCATCGGCAACTCGGTCATGGTCTCGCCCGTGCTCATCCCGCCGTTGGACGCACGCACGACCGGCGCGCTCACCGAACTCCTGGGGGTCCCGCGGGAGGGCATCACCTACAACTCGGACCAGTGGGACGGGTACGCCGGTGAGCGCCGCCGCCTGTTCGAGGCCATCCGCGCCACCGGCAACCGCAACCACGTCTTCCTCACCGGCGACATCCACACGTCCTGGGCCAACGAGGTGCCGTTCGACCCGGCGGACTACCCCGGGGCCGGCACCGGGGCGGTCGAGTTCGTCACCCCGTCCATCACGAGCAACAACATCAACGACATGGTGGGCGGACTACCCGAGGGCAACCCGCTCTCGCAGGCCGCCCAGGGCGCGCTGACCGCCGCGAACCGGCACGTCCGCTGGGCCGATCTCGATCGCCACGGCTTCACGGTGGTCGAGTTCACCAGCGACTACGCCCACGCCGACTACTGGGCGCTCGTGGCCCGCGAGGACCCGAACAGTGGCGCCTACCCGATGGCGAGTTGGCGCGCCCGGCACGGCACCGACCGCCTGGAGCCCGCGGGCCCGCTCCCCTGATCGGGCGGACTGTCGCGGCGGCAACGCACCCGCATCCCCGGAGTCAGCGCCCCTGAAGCCCCGGAATCACAGGTCGGTCCGCTACGGTGGCGGGTCGACGCGGCCCGTCCGGGGCCGGCGACGCGCACCGGGAGTAGTAGATGACGACGACGAGCCAGCAGCCGGCCGCCGGGGATCCGAACCCCGCGGGACAGCCGGGCGGGGGCCCGGAGGGTGGGGCACGTCCGGGCAGCGGCCGGCAAGGCGGTCGCGGCGGGCGGGGCGGCGTGGCCGTCACGGCGGCCGTCGTCGTGGCGCTCCTCGTGATCGCCGCGCTCGTCTGGCTCTTCCTCGCGGGCCCGCTGTCGTCGTCCGCGCGGGCCGAGCGGGACGTCGAGCAGACGCTGGAGAGCATGAGTTCGGCGGAGTCGTTCGCCGAGTTCAACGGGCACATGTGCGCGGAGAACCGCGTCCCGCAGGAGCTCGTCGACACCATCACCGCGTCGAGCGAGGCGACGGGCTCGGACCTCGACTCGATGTTCCGCGAATCGATCGCGGGTTCGTTCCCCCAGGATCTCGAGGTGCTCGGGGTGGAGATCAGTGACAACGGCGCCGAGGCGACCGCGACCGTGGAGTCGGCGTCCGACGGGACGGGCCCGGAGCAGATTCACATGCGCGACGAGGACGGCGCCTGGAAGATGTGCCAGCCCGGTGTCGGGATGGGCGCGGTCCCGCAGGACCAGCAGCCGGGCTGACCCGACCCGTCGAGGGCGACCCGACCCGCCAACGGTCAGGCGGGCCGGGTCTGCCGCTGGCAGTCAGGCTGGCCGGGAACCGTCTCGGCCGGTGCGGTAGTCCCGCTCGATGCCGGGCGGATTGGTGAGGTGGCCGTCGTCGGCGATGAGACGGTCGACGTGTTGTCGCCATCGGTGGTCGAGAATCCGGTCGCGCGCCTGGGCCAGCGGCCCGTGTGGTGTGGTGCGGTGTTCGTGACCGGTCTCGGTGATGATGGTCAGCTCACCGAGCGGTCCGGGTCGGTAGGCGCAGTGCCCGAAGGTCTTCTCCCGATGGTGCTTGCGACACAGGCACACGAGGTTCCACTCGGCGGTGGGTCCGCCCAGGTCAGGTCGCTGATGATCGAAGGCGATGACATGGTCGATCTCACAGTCGTGGGCGTCGGCCGTGCACCCCGGGTGGCGGCACGTGCCGTCGCGGAGCCGGATTCGCTCGGCCAGCGCCGGGGTGATGAAGTACTTGAGCACCGCGTCCGGTGTGTCCTGGACACCCGGCTGCGGGTCGAGCATCTCGAACCTGACCCTGGAGTCGCCGCCGGACAGGAGCTCCTCACACAGCCAGTCGAAGCTCGAATAGGCGCCGTTCACGAACTGCACGCGGTTGGGCAGCCCCTGGGCGACGCTGTCGATGATCGAGATCCGGATGGGCTGCTCGGTGCCCCACGACGCTCCCAGCGGGGGCCTGTCGGCGGCGTCGGCGCGGGTGCCGGTAGTGGCATCGCACGCGCCCGCCGACTCTTCCGCGTCGTACAGGCTTGTGCCGATGTCGTTGGTCGTGGGGTCCCCGAGTGCGCACAGGGCGTCGGCGCGCAGTTGGTCGCGCGTGCGGGGGTGGCCCGACTCCGAGGCAGCGCGGGCGGCGGAGTCGATCCGGCGGCGGAGCTTCTCTGCATCCCCGCTGGGCAGCGAGGCCCACATGCTGGTCATGCCGTCGCGGGCCGGGCGGAACCGAACCGTCCGCTGGTCGACGGCGGCGTCCACGGCGTCGCCGGCGGCCTGTGGGTCATGACGCTCCCGGGACGCGTCGACCGCCGTGTCCAGGGCCGAGCGACTGGGCCGGTGGCCCCCGTCGAGGTCTCGGCTCAGGGCGCCGACGACGTCCGATTCCACCGCACCGATGATCGTGTCGGGCACCTCTGCCAGACGGCAGGCGGCGTCGATCGCCAACTGTTCGGGGAACAGTCCGCGTTCGATGGCCTTACGGAGACGCGGCAGACGCGTGTGGACCTGCACGCCGGCCGTGACCAGGCGCGAGGCATGCCACCCGGTCAGCGACATGGCCGCGGCCAGGTGGTCGCGCGCACGGTCAGTGGGTTCGAGTCGGGAGTAGGCGGGACGCGAGTCCCCGAAGGGCGGCGCATCCGCCGGCCCCGGGGAGCCCCTGTCGACACTCCCCATCGCCTGGACCAACAGGTGGGCCGCCTGCAGCCGGGTCGCCGCCGCCAGGTTCTGCGCCAGCGTCGCCGAGCGCGCCACCTCGCTCAGGGCCTCGGTGCCCAGGGTGTCGAGGGACTCCGGCACCGCGCGGAGCGCCCCGGCGAAAGCCGACCTCGTCGTCGTCCCCGTTTCCTCGCTCACCACCGCACCCCCTTCAGCGTCGCACCCGACTCGAACATACAAGCGATCTTACCGGCACCCTCCGCGTAGCACAAGGGTTCGATTCGGCGGCGAGAGGTCCACACACGACAGCGGCGCCCCTCCGGGTGGAGGAGCGCCGCTGATGGGGCGGTGTCAGGCCGCGATGAGATACGACCGGTCAGGCAGGCCGATCAGGCCGTGATCGATCAAGCAGCGTTCACTCACGCAGCGGCACCCTTGGACTTGCCTGCCGACTTCAGGTCGTTGCACGCCTCGACGACGCGCTCGGACATGGCCTGCTCGGCCTTCTTCAGGTAGGAACGCGGGTCGTAGACCTTCTTGTTGCCGACCTCGCCGTCGACCTTGAGGACGCCGTCGTAGTTGCCGAACATGTGCGCGGCGATCGGCCTGGTGAACGCGTACTGGGTGTCGGTGTCGACGTTCATCTTGATGACGCCGTAGGACAGCGCCTCCTCGATCTCGCTCTTAGCCGAACCCGAGCCGCCGTGGAAGACGAAGTCGAACGGCAGGTCACCGGCGTTGAGGCCCAGCTTCTCGACCGCGACGTCCTGGCCCATCTTCAGCACCTCGGGCTTGAGCTTGACGTTGCCCGGCTTGTACACGCCGTGGACGTTGCCGAAGGTCGCGGCCAGCAGGTAGCGCTGCCCGGTGTTGCCGGCGCCAAGCGCGTCGATGGTGGCCTCGAAGTCCTCACGGGAGGTGTAGAGCTTCTCGTTGATCTCGTTCTCGACGCCGTCCTCCTCGCCGCCGACGACGCCGATCTCGATCTCGAGGATCTGCTTGGCGTTTGCCGTCTTCTCGAGCAGCTCCTTGGCGATCTCCAGGTTGCGGTCGAGCGGGGTGGCCGAGCCGTCCCACATGTGGGACTGGAAGAGCGGGTTCTCGCCGCGGTCGACGCGCTCCTGCGAGATCTCGATGAGCGGCCGCACGAAGCCGTCGAGCTTGTCCTCGGGGCAGTGGTCGGTGTGCAGCGCGACGAGGACGTCGTACTTCGCCGCCACCACGTGCGCGAACTCGGCGAGCGCGACCGCGCCGGTGACCATGTCCTTGACGTTAAGGCCGGAGCCGAACTCGGAACCGCCGGTGGAGAACTGGATGATGCCATCGGACCCGGCATCGGCGAAGCCCTTGATGGCCGCGTTGATGGTCTCCGAGGACGTGCAGTTGATCGCCGGGTAGGCGAAGCCCTCGTTACGGGCCCGGTCGAGCATGTCCTTGTACTGTTCGGGAGTTGCGATGGGCATGTGGTCTCCTCCAGGGTTCTCGGCTGTGCGACGTGCGCATCTCGGGGCGCCGCACCCCTGTGGAGGTGGGCGCACACCCTCCAGCCTAGGCCAGCGTGACGACGCGCACCCGCGAGCCGTGCGGTGCCGGTCAGCCGGGGAGCAGTTCGGCCAGCGCCGCGTCGGCCCGGGCGAGGTCATCGCGGTCGAAAGTCGAGGTGGACGCCATGATCTCGTCGGCCCCGGTCCGCTCGACGAGCACGGCTAGTTCGCGTTCGACCTTCTCCGCGTCCCCCTGGACGGCCCCCGCCATCCAGTCCTCCACCCGGCGCAGCTGCTGCGGACGGAATCTGCGGTCCAGGATCTCCGCCGGGGACCGCAGCGGGCCGAACTCCCCGGTCTCCCGGGATTCCGCCATCGCCCACGCCTCCGGGAGGAGCAGCTGTCGCGCGGTCCCGGCCGAGTCGGCGACCATCACCTCCAGGCTCACCACCACGTAGGGCTCCGGCGTGGCCTCGCTCGGCCGGAACGTCTCGCGGTAGCTATCCAGGGGCGACGGGTCGGCGAGCAGCCTCGGTCCCCCGACCACGACGGGCAGCCCGGCCCGTGCAGCGACCTCCAGGCCCCGACCGGTCGCGAGCACGAACAACGGGGGCGGGGCCTCGACGACCGGCAGCGCGGTGACGGGCCCCCGACCGTGGAGGAAGTCCTGCACCGCGGTGATATCGCGGGCGAACGCGTCGGTGTCGTACTCGGCGACGCCGAGGGCCGCACGGACCGGTGCGGTGAACCCGAGCGAACGTCCCACCCCGAGGTCGATACGGCCCGGGTGCATCGCCTCGAGCATGGCGAACTGCTCGGCGACGATCAGCGGTCGATGGTTGGGCAGCATCACGCCCCCGGATCCGAGGCGGATACGGTCGGTGCGCGCGGCGGCGGCCGCGATCAACAGCGGCGGGCTCCCGCTGGCGATCCCGGGCACGGCGTGGTGCTCGGCCGTCCAGTAACGATGGAAGCCCAGGGCGTCGGCCCGCTCCGCGCGGGCCAGGGTGCCCTCGATCGCGGCGGCATGGGACTCGCCGACGCGGGTCCGGGACCTGTCCAGGAGACTGAGGCGGAGGGTGTCCGGCAGGTCGGTGGGGGCCACGACCACACCGTAGCGCCGGAAGTGATGTCGATCGCGGACACGGCCGGGCCCGGGGTCCGCGGGAGTATGATCCTCCGGTGAACACGCACCTCGTGGCCGAACAGGCACAGCAGGTCCTCGCCCTGGGCCCGGGCTTCATGGATCCCGAATTCTGGTTGTCCGGCGACGGACCGTTCGGCAACGCCATCCTCCCCGCGCTGCTCGCCGTGGTCTTCATCGAGTCCGGGCTGTTGTTCCCGTTCCTCCCCGGCGACTCACTGTTGTTCACGGCCGGCCTGCTCACGCAGCAGGACAGCCCGTTCGCGCCACTGTGGGTGGTGCTGGTGACCGCGCCGATCGCGGCGTTCCTCGGGGACCAGGTGGGGTACTTCATCGGCAACCGCTGGGGACATCACCTGCGGGAGCGGCCGGACGGGCGGTTCTTCAAGCAGGCCTACATCCACGAGGCCCACGAGTTCTTCGACAAGTGGGGCCCGGCGACGATCATCCTCTGCCGCTTCGTCCCGATCGTCCGGACGTACGCGCCGCTGGTCGCCGGCATGGCGGGGATGCGCTACCGGGTCTTCGTCTCGTTCAACGTGATCGGGGCCCTGCTGTGGGCTGCGGGCGTGACCGCGCTGGGCGCGTGGCTCGGCCAGTTCACCTTCATCAAGGAGCACATCGACCTGATCCTCATCGGCATCGTGCTGGTCTCGGTGCTGCCGATGGCGATCACCGCGGGCCCCAAGGTCGTCGACCGGATCCGCAACGGGCCCGCGGCACCGGCCATGTAGCGCGCCCTCCTGCCGCCGACGCCTAGTCCGGTCCGCGCTCCCCCGGCCCGCGCCAGCGCAGCGCGACGACCGCGGCACCGATCACCACGAGCACCCCGATCCCCTGCAGACCTGGGGAGTCGTCGGCCTCACCGAGGACGACCGCCGTCGCCCCCAGCGCGATTATGGCCAGCACTGCGGCCAGGACCAGCAGGAAGTGCACCCGGCGCTTCATTCCTCGACCCATTCGAGCAGGTCGCCGGGCTGGCATTCGAGCACCCGGCACATCGCCTCGAGCGTGCTGAACCGCACGGCCTTGGCCCGACCGTTCTTCAGCACCGAGACATTGGCGGGCGTCAATCCCACCCGCTCCGCGAACTCTCCGACGCTCATCTTGCGCTTGGCGAGTTCGACGTCGATCCGCACGATGATCGGCATCAAACCACCGTGTCCATCTCGGAGCGCAGGGAGGTCGCCTGCCGGAGGAGCGCGCGCATGACGACCATGAGCAGCGCGGCGACCGTGATGATGACGACGACGAGGAAGAGCAGTAGCGGCAGGCCGGGATCAGTCGCGTTGATGCCGACCAGCACGAGCACCACCACGAGCATCGCCCAGGCGGCGATGATCGCCCCCAGGATCACATCGACCCAGACCAGGGACCCGTCCGTGAAGATGCGGTCGGCCCTGACCATCGAGAGCAGCTTCCAGGTGGCCACCACCACGACCTGGATGCACACCACCCAGTAGATCGATACGGCCGTCAGCGGCCACCGCAGGTGCGCGTCGCCCGGTGACGTCTCGGCCATGTGCGCGAACTGCCCGGGCAGGGACATGGTCTGCAGCAGGACCAGTATCGCGAACAGCACCACCAGGCACACCCGCAACGGCAGGACCGCTCGTTTCTCGATATTCATACACCGAGTATGGACCTATACCTATCGCAAATCAATAGGTGCGGGAAACGGCGGGCGGGCGTCGCGGTGGGCGGGCGAGATGGCGATCAGGCCGGGGCGGCGTGTTCGCGGATCCAGGCGTGCATGGCGATCCCGGCGGCCACGCCGGCGTTGATCGAGCGGGTCGAGCCGAACTGTGCGATCGAGACGGTCTTCGCGGCCCGCAGGCGCGCGTCCTCGCTCACCCCGGGCCCCTCCTGTCCGAAGAGCAGGACGCAGTCGCGCGGCAGGCTCGCGGTCTCGAGAGGCTCGGCACCGGGGAGGTTGTCGACGGCGACGACCGGCAGCCCCTCGGAGCGGGCCCACTCCATGAGGGCGCCGACGTCGGCGTGGTGGCGCAGGTGCTGGTAGCGGTCGGTGACCATGGCCCCGCGTCGGTTCCAGCGGCGGCGGCCCACGATGTGCACCTCGGCGGCCAGGAAGGCGTTGGCGGTGCGCACGACGGTGCCGATGTTGGCGTCGTGGCCGAAGTTCTCGATGGCCACGTGGAAGGGGTGCCGACGGGTGTCGAGGTCGGCGACGATCGCCTCGCGGCGCCAGTAGCGGTAGCGGTCGACAACGTTGCGACGGTCGCCTGCGTCCAGGAGGTCGGAATCCCACCGGTCGCCGGCCGGGCGCGGCTCCCCGGGATGCTCGGTCTCCCACGGGCCGACGCCGACCGCGCCCTCGCCCCACTCGGTCGGGCCCGCCGCCGTCACGAGGTCAGGCGCTGATTGGACAGCTTGACGAGTCGGCTGGGGGCGACCTGCGAGGCCAGGTACATGGCGGTGGCCTGCTTCCCGACCGGCCGGTGGACCTCGCGGCCCAGCGCCCGGCGGATCCTGCCGAACACCCCGGAGGGCTCACGCGCCGTCTGCTCGGCCAGGTCGAGGATCTCGCCGGCGACGTCGCCCTCCGTGAGGCGCACGCCCATCGTGCGCATCCCGGTGGTGTTCACGCCCTCGAGCATTCCGGTGCCCACGTACAGCGGCCACACCGAGCACACCCGGATGCCGTGGCGGGCCCACTCCAGGTCCAGTGCCTCGGTGATCCCGCGGACCGCGAACTTGGTCGCCGAGTACGTCGCCATCTCGGCCTGGCCGTAGATCGCCGACGCCGAGCAGAGGTTCACCACGGTCGGGGTGGCGGACTTCTCCAGGAACGGGAACGCGGCGCGACAGCCGTAGAGCACCCCCTTGACGTTGACGTCCACCAGCGCGGCGTCCTGCTCGAAACTCGCGTCCATGAACGGAGTGCCGTAGAGCAGGCCGGCGTTGTTGACCAGCACGTCCAGCGCGCCACCGCTACGGGCGGCGAGCTCGGTGAGAGCGGCCTCCCACGCGGCGGGATCAGTGACGTCGAGCGAACCGGTGACGATCCGCTCGTCTCCCTCGGCCCACGCACAGGGCTGGAGGTCGTACGCGCCCACGAGGTAGCCGGCGTCGGCGAACCGGCGCGCGGTGGCCTCGCCGATCCCGCGGCCAGCGCCGGTGACCAGGACCGTACGGACCGTGCCGGTGGACGGCGTGCCGGGACCCTGTGCGCCCGCGGCGGTCACGACGCGCTCCCGGCGGTACGCGCCGCGGCGGCGGTACCGGTGAGCAGCAGGAGCGCCGCGGTGGCATAGGTGTCGATCACTCCGACGTCCAGCGCCCGGGCGAGTGCGGTCCCGCCCGCGGTCGTACGCCGGGCCAGGATTAACGCGTCGCTGAGCAGGAAGACCGGCCCGGCGACCGCCAGGACCGAGGCCGCCGGTCCGTGCGACCGGTCGACGGACGTGGCCAACGCGGACAGCGTGGCGAGCAGCCCGCCGTACGCGGCGAGCGGGGCGTTGGCGCGATCCTCCGTGAGCAGCACGGCGCCCGCGACGCCGGCGACGACACCGTGCACGGCGGACTGCACCGGCTTGAACCGCAGCCCCGACCGGAGCATGAGTCCGCCCAGGGCCAGGTGCCCCGCCCCGAACGCCGCCGCACCCGCGACGAGCCTCGACTTGGACCGGCTCGCGTGGCCGCCACCGAGCATGAGGATCACGTCGCCGGCGGTGTACGCCGCTCCGGTGGCCGACAGCAGCGCGGTGTCGACCGCGGAGAGCCGACCGTCGCGCAGCGCGATCGTCAGCGCCGCCGGCACGATCACCGGCTTGCACAGCTTCTCCAGCGCGCCGACCCCGGTGGCCTTGGCGATCTCCGTCCCCGCGGCGGCCGCGAGGAACGCGGGCCCCTCCGGGCGGGAGGTGTCGCCGAGTGCGCCCACCCGCTCCGTCAGCGCCTGCACCAGGCGATCGCGGAATGCCCTCGTCGTCGTCGCATCCATGCCGGTCACTCCAGTCCCAGGTCGGTCAGGCCCAGCAACGCGCGGTACTCCACGCCCTCGGCCCGGATCACGTCGTCGGCGCCGGTCGCGCGGTCCACCACGGTGGCCACGCCCACGACCTCGGCGCCCGCCTGGCGCAGGGCGGCCACGGCCGTGAGCGGCGAGTTCCCGGTGGTCGTGGTGTCCTCGACGACCAGGACGCGGCGACCGACGATGTCGGGGCCCTCGATGCGGCGCTGCATCCCGTGCTTCTTGGCCTCCTTGCGCACCACGAACGCGTCGATCGGCCGGCCGGGCGCGTGCATGATCGCCGTCGCCACCGGATCGGCGCCCAGCGTCAACCCGCCGACGGCGTCGAAGTCCCAGTCCGCGGTGAGCTCGCGCAGAAGTCGCCCGATCAACGGCGAGGCCTCGTGGTGCAGCGTGGCGCGGCGCAGGTCGACGTAGTAGTCGGCCTCGCGCCCCGAGGAGAGCGTGACGCGACCGTGGACGACGGCCAGCTCGGCGACCAGCTCGGACAGTCGCGTGCGGGCCTGGGCGCCGACGGTGACGGGATCGGTCATGGGACTCCTCGCGGGGACACGGTGTTCATTGACACCGTTGTGTGGTGGCACGGTGTGTGGTGACACGGTTGTGTGGTGGCACGGTGGGCGGAACGGCTGCCCCCGACTCTAGTCCGCCCCGGGAACGCGCCGACCCGCTGCGGCGCCGGGTCAGTCCCTGATGTCGGGCGGGAGCCGAAGCTTCGCGGTCTGCTCCACGTCCGGGTCGATGCGGGGACGCTCGCGGCCTGAGGCATCGTCCGCCTGCTCGCCGGCCTCGTGGCTGGGTCGCCCGTCCGCCTGCTCGCCGGCCTCGTGGCTGGGTCGCCCGTCGGCCTGCTCATCAGACTCCGCGTTCGGCTCCGCGTCCGGCTCCGCGTCCGGCTCCGCGTCCGGCTCCGCGCGCCGATGATGACGTCGCCCGCTCGACGGCGTCGCCCCCACCTTGGCCGCGAGGTCCGCGACCGTCAGCCGGCCCGACTCGCCCTCCTGGCTCTCCTCGGCGGCGTCGGCCCCGTGCCGGCCACCCGACGTGCGGTCGAGGTCGGAGCCACCGTCGATGCGGGCGGCGTCGAACCGCTCGACCTCGTCGCGGATCTCGTCCTCGTCGTCCTCCGAGCCGAGCGGCTTGATGCCGGCGGCGCCGGTCGCCGCGCCCGCGGCGAGCGGAGGGACCGACGCGTCCTCGGGGTAGGCCTGCCCGACACCGCGAGTCGGACGCGACAGCGGGGGCCTCGGCGCCAGGTGGTCGGCCGCCACGTCGCCGCGGGCCGGGACCGGCCCCGACGGCTCCATGATCTCGGCGAACGGGTCGGGTTCTTCGGCGGCGGGTTCCGCGGTCTGTGCTGGCCCGGCGGCGACAGCGGTGACGGGTTCATCTGCGGCCTGGTCGCCCGCAGCGCCGTGCTCGGTGTCGTCCGCGGTGTCGTCGGCGGGGTCCCCACGGTCGGCCACGACGGGCACGTCGGTCAGGTCGCGCGCCCCCCTGCGGTCGGGGACCAGTCGGAGGTGACCGGCCCGCCGGGGCTCGGGCGCCGGAGGCGACGTGCCCTCCTCAGGGGCGACGGCGGTGGCCACGCCGGCGACCCGGCCGGTGTCCGTGTCGGTGTCCGTGTCGGTGTCCGTGTCGGTGTCCTCGTCGTCGACGACGGCGAAGTCCTCCGGGTCGGGCAGCGCCGCCGTCGCCGGGGCGCCGTTCGTGCCGGTGCCGACCTCGCCGTCCATCCCGACGGTGGGGTCGGCCTCGGGGCCCGCCGCCGCGCCGGGCGCTCCGGGATCGATCTCGGAGGGCAACGCGCGGGCCCGCCCCCCGATCGGCGGGAACGGAGCCAGCACATCGGCAGCCCCGTGCAGTGCCATCACCACGTCATCCCAGGTGGAGGGGTCGTCGACGCCGTCGACCGTCGCCGCCACCCACTCGCCCTCGGCCCAGATGCGACGCACCCCGGCGGGCACCTCCCGAACGGCGTCGACCAGCCGATCGCGGTCGATGAGATCGAGACGGCCGTAGTCCGAGGTCCGGGCCTCCAGGGCGCCGACCTCGCCGGCGTCGTGGAAGCCGGGCTCGGCCTCGACGTCCGGGCGGCTCAGGTCGAGGACCACATCGGAGGCGGTGTCGCGGCGCAGCGCGAGGACGGTGCGTCCGCCGGTGACGCCCATGATCGCCCGGCGACCACGGAAGATCCCGTGGGACACGGTGCCCAGTGCGCTGAGTCCACCAGAGAAGTCCCCGTGCATGAACTCCGGCGCCGGAGTGGGGGTCGGGGCGAACTCCCGGTCCTCCAGCCAGCGCACGACCGGCGAATCCGCCAGCGGATCGGCGGGCGACTCCTCGACCGGCTCGAGCGCGGACGTACGCTGCCGACGCGCCGGCAGCAGTGCCCGGACCCGATCCAGCAGCCGCGGCGACGACTCCGCCGTGGGCTCGGCCGGATCGAGCGGGGCGGGCTCGGCGGGGCCATCGTCGGCGACGGGGCCCGTCGTGGCGACGGCGTCCGCGCTCGCGTCCGTGTCCGCGTCCGTGTCCGCGTCGGAGCGGTCACCGAAATCGGCCACCGCGTCCGGCCCTGCCTCGGCGTCGGCGTCCGAACCGTCGGCGCCATACGCCGCCGCGGTTGTCTCCACGACATCGCGCGGCGCGTCCCCCGTCGCCGGCTGCGCGCCCACCTCCGGCTCCGGGCCGCCCTCGGCCACCTCGCGCTCGATGTCGGACGCCTCGGACCGCTGGAACGGCGCGAGACGGGGCTCGCCCGCACGCTCGGCCGAGCCGGGATCCTGTCCCACCTCATCCGCAGGCGAGTCGTGGAGCGGGACCTCGTCGTCGTCTCGGTCGTCGCGGTCTCCGTGGTCGTCGTCCGGGGACTCCCCCTCCGGCGGCGAGTCGACAGCCGTCCGCCTCTCGCGACGGGCGCCGCCACCCGCGCCGCCTCCCCGCTGCTTGGCGTCCAGGCGCAGCAGGACGAGCGCCGCGGCGAGCAGCACGAGGGCTACGAGGAACCAGATCCAGACCATGCCCCCAAGGGTAGTCAGGGGCGGCGGTGTGCCCGGCCAGGCGCAGCGGCGCGTGGGGGCGCGGCCGGATGAGAGACGGGCGTGGGCGAGGCGCCGAGGGCGGTCAGCGGGGCTGCTCGCCGATCGAGACCGGCCGCTTCCGGTCCGCCGACCACGCTGACCACGAGCCCGGGAACAACCGACCCGCCTCGATCCCGGCGACCTCCATCGCCGCCAACGCGTGGCAGGCGTGGATGCCCGAACCGCAGTACACGACCGCGTCGGACCCACTGGTCACGCCCACCTCGGCGAACATGCGGCGGATCTGGTCGGCCGGCAGGAAGCGGCCGCGCTCGTCGAGGAAGTCCCCGGTGGGCATGTTCACCGCGCCCGGGATGTGTCCGGCGCGCGAGTCCATCGGCTCGGTGCGGCCCTCGTAGCGCTCCGGGGTGCGGGCGTCGATGAGCACGCCCCGCTCGGGCCACGTCCCGGTGTCGTCGATACCGACGGTGAGCATGTGGTCCAGATCGAAGGTGAAGTCGCCGCGCGAGACCGGGTTCCCGGGCCCCACGGCGAGGTCCTCACCCTCCGCGATCCACGCCTTGAGCCCACCGTCGAGCAGGTAGACGTCCTTCTTGCCGGCCCAGCGCATGAGCCACCAGGCGCGGGCGGCCGACGTGTTGCCGCAGTCGTCGTAGATCACCACGCGACTGTCGTCGTCGATCCCGACCCGGCGCATCGCGTCCTCGAAGTCCTCGGGCGACGGGAGCGGATGACGCCCCTCGCGGACGTTGCGCTGCCCCGCGAGGTCGCCGGGCAGGTCCAGGTACTGCGCGCCGGGGATGTGGCCCGACCAGTAGTGCTCCCGGCCGTTCGCGTCCCCGAGCTGCCAGCGCACATCGAGGATCACCGGGGGAGGCAGCGTGACGACGTCCTCGATCAGCTCACGCGCCGTGACGAGGAGGGGGCTGGCCTGGGTATCGGTGGCGGGGGCGGGTTCACTGGTCACGTGCCCAGGGTAGTCCTTTCGACGACGACGTGACTGATCGGCAAGACGTACTTTCCGTCACCCCGTACGCCTTGTAACACCTCCCACGGTTTTGTGACACCGATCACACTATGATAGTTTGTTCACCGACCTGTTAGCCGGTGCGTGCAGAGCGCACGCACCTCGACTCCGAAGGAGACGGATATGGGTTCTCTCACCGCATCAGCGGAAGCAATGATGCCGGACGGCCTCAACGACCTGCTGGCCGTAATGGGCGGCATCGACGGCCTGGTCGGCGCATTCCTGGGCTCGCTCGGTGATCTGATCGGCGTGGGCGCCGAGGCGGCCGGCTGAGCGCGAGGCCGCACTCCAACCCGGACCTGCCACGGTCCGACCCCACTCTCACTCACCACAGAAGGGAAACCCCATGCTATTCGGATCAGTCGAGAACGTTTTCGAGGCGTTCGTGAGCGTCGTCGAGGCGGTGGGCGGCTCGCTCGGCACCGTGCTCGGCACCGGTACCGGAAGCGGCGCCGGGCTGTTGAGCAACGTGTTCGAAGCCATCTACGCAGGCAGCGGCGCGGAGATCGAAGGCGTGCTCTGAGCCCGCCCCCAATTCGTCAGGGCCCCCGCCACACGGTGGGGGCCCTGACGCCGGTCGACAGGGATCGAGTCGCATAGGCCGAACCGCATTACGGCACCGCGCAACCGTCACTGTTGCCCGGCGCGGAAAATAGAGCAGGCCCGAGCACCCCGGCGGGGTGCTCGGGCCTGCTCTATGGCGGTGCCCTCCGCTGGCCGACCGAGCCGAGCCGGCCGTCAGCCGACGGTCAGTGACTCGCCGTCCTCCGCCAGCGAGACCGTGACGGTGTCGCCGTCGCGGATGTCGCCGCCGAGCAGTGCCCGGGCGAGCTGGTCGCCGATCGCCTGCTGCACCAGCCTGCGTAGCGGGCGGGCGCCGTAGGCCGGGTCGTACCCGCGCCGGGCGAGCCACCCCTTGGCGGCATCGTCGACCTGCAGGACCAGTCGCCGACCCTTGAGGCGCCGCGCGAGCTCGTCGATCTGGATGTCGACGATCGACTCGAGCTGCTCCTCGCTGAGCGCGTCGAACATCACGACGTCGTCGAGACGGTTGATGAACTCCGGCTTGAAGGCCCTCTTCACGGCGTCCATCATCTGCTCCCGCGATCCGCCCGCGCCCAGGTTGGAGGTGAGTACCAGGATCGTGTTGCGGAAGTCGACCGTGCGCCCCTGCCCGTCGGTGAGGCGACCGTCGTCGAGCACCTGCAGGAGAATGTCGAAGACATCCGGGTGCGCCTTCTCGACCTCGTCGAGCAGGACGATCGTGTACGGCCTGCGCCGCACCGCCTCGGTGAGCTGCCCGCCGGACTCGTAGCCGACGTAGCCCGGAGGGGCACCGACGAGCCGCGAGACGCTGTGCTTCTCGGAGTACTCGCTCATGTCGATCCGGACCATCGCCCGCTCGTCGTCGAACAGGAACTCCGCGAGCGCCTTGGCCAACTCGGTCTTGCCCACGCCCGTCGGGCCGAGGAACAGGAACGACCCGGTCGGCCGGTCGGGATCGGCGACCCCGGCGCGCGCCCGGCGGACCGCGTCGGACACGGCCCGGACGGCCTCGCCCTGGCCGACGACGCGGCGGCCGATCTCGTCCTCCATGCGCAGCAGCTTCTCGGTCTCGCCCTCGAGCATCTTGCCCACGGGGATACCGGTCCAGGCGGAGACGACCTCGGCGACGTCCTCCGGACCGACCTCCTCCTTGAGCATCGCGCCGGCCGCGGCCTCGGACTCTTCAGCCTCTGCGAGTTGCTTCTCCAGCTCCGGCAGCCGGCCGTAGCGGATCTCGGCCACCCGGGCGTAGTCGCCGTCGCGCTCGGCCTTCTCGGACTCGGTGCGCAGGGCGTCGAGCTCCTCCTTGATGAGCTGCACACCCTGGATGGCGGTCTTCTCGTTCTGCCAGCGGGCGGTGAGCTCGGCGAGCTTCTCCTTGGCGTCGGCCAGCTCGGCCTGCAGGGCCACCAGTCGATCCTTGGACGCCGCGTCGGTCTCCTTCTGCAGCGCCACCTCCTCGATCTCGAGCCGGCGGACGATCCGCTCGGCGGCGTCGATCTCCTCGGGCCGCGAGTCGATCTCCATCTTGAGGCGGCTGGCGGCCTCGTCGACGAGGTCGATCGCCTTGTCCGGCAGGAACCGCTGCGTGATGTAGCGATCCGAGAGCGCGGCGGCGGAGACCAGGGCGGAGTCGGTGATGCGCACACCGTGGTGCACCTCGTACCGCTCCTTGAGGCCGCGGAGGATCCCCACGGTGTCCTCGACGCTCGGCTCGCCCACGTACACCTGCTGGAAGCGGCGCTCCAGGGCCGCGTCCTTCTCGATGTACTTGCGGTACTCGTCGAGGGTCGTGGCGCCGACCAGTCGCAGCTCACCACGGGCGAGCATCGGCTTGATCATGTTGCCGGCGTCCATCGAGCCCTCGCCGGTCGCTCCCGCGCCGACGATCGTGTGGATCTCGTCGATGAACGTGATGATCTGCCCCTCCGCCGCCGTGATCTCGTCGAGCACCGCCTTGAGGCGCTCCTCGAACTCGCCGCGGTACTTCGCGCCGGCGACCATCGACCCCAGGTCGAGCGAGAGCAGGGTCTTGCCCTTGAGGGACTCGGGGACGTCGCCCGCGATGATGCGACGGGCCAGCCCCTCGACGATGGCGGTCTTGCCGACCCCGGGCTCGCCGATGAGCACCGGGTTGTTCTTCGTGCGGCGGGAGAGGACCTGGACGACGCGCCGGATCTCGGAGTCGCGCCCGATCACCGGGTCGATCTTGCCCTCGCGGGCACGGGCGGTGAGGTCCGTGGCGTACTTCTCGAGAGCCTGATACTGGTCCTCGGGGTTCTCCGTGGTCACGCGCGTGTTCCCGCGGACCGCCGTGAACGCCGCCTTCAGGGCGTCCTCGGTGGCACCGAGCTCGGTGAGGAGCTTGGCCGCGTCGCCACCGGTGTGACCGGCCGCGATCCCGACGAGGACGTGTTCGGTGGAGACGTAGTCGTCGCCCATCTCCGCCGCGAGGGTCTGGGAGTAATTGATGACGGCGAGGGCGTCCCGGTTGAAGTTGGGGGCCGCGAGCCCCGAGCCGGACGCCTTGGGGTAGCCGCCGACGAGGCCCTTCGCCTGGGTCAGGGCGAGCTGCGGGTCCACCCCGCAGGCCTGGAGGAGGGGACCCGCGATCCCGTCCTGTTGTTCGAGCAGGGCCACGAGCAGGTGGCCCGGACGCACATCCGGGTTACCCGCCGCGGAGGCGGCTTGGACTGCGGCCGACAGAGCCGCCTGGGTCTTGGTCGTGGGGTTGAACTGGCTCATCGACCGGTCCTTTCTTCGACGTATTGTTGAGCGTACTGGAATCAATACCGGTTCCGTTTCGGCCGGACGCCTCGTACAACCTCCGCCTCCTTGAGTCTATTCCGCTCAAGTAGAACGCCCGGATGTGAACGTCGTCACGATATAAGTACATTCTTAGACCTCTGGCGGCCCCCCTCGACCGTCGCCCCCTCAACCCCCCAGGTAGAACTCGTGACCGACGTGCCCTTCCCCTCCCCTGTCCTGTCGACTGCGGATAGCAACCGGTAGCGCCATGGATTACTACAGTCCCCTGGCCCGCGCGACCAGGATCGCCATCTACGTCCTGGCGGTCACCGTCCCGGTGGTGATCGCCCTCGCGGTGGTCGGCACGACCCCGTACCTACTGGACAAGGTTCCAGAACGGCACCGCGACACGGTCGCGGCGATCGGAGAGGGCGCGGTCCGGCTCTCCGGTGGCAACGGCGGGATCTTCCGCGCCGGCGACGCCCGCGCGGTAGACACCACGATCCCCGGTGCTCCGGTGCCGCTGCGCGGGGAATGGTCGCCGCGACGCCCGGAGGATTTCCCGCCGCCGGCCGGGCTCGTCGAGGGCGTCGACTACGCCGTCGAGACCACCGACGACGGGTACCTGGCCCACTGGCCGTGTGAGCAGGAGATCCCGGTGCGTTCTTTCGATGGCCCACCTGGAAGCGAGACCGACCTGGCCTGGGCGGTCGATACGCTCGCCTTCTCCAGCGGGCTACCACTGCGCTATACCGGGCCGGGCGCTCCCGGCGAAAAGGAGGCGGAGGGGGCCATCTCCGTCACCTATGGCGATCACCCCGACTTCCACGGAACGGACGTCGCCGGCGTCGGGGGCGTTGCGATCTGGCCGCGCGGCCTGGTGCTGCAGGGCTCGGTGACCCTCCGCCGCGAGCACATCAGCCCTCTCGCGGGCGACGCCTGGACCCGCAGCCTGACCCTGCACGAGCTTATGCACGCACTCGGGGTCACCCACGCGGTGCCGTACGGACCCGAGGTCATGGCGGAGCGCCCGGGCCACCAACCCCAGGTTCTCCTCGGCTACGGCGACCGGTTCGCGCTGCACATGGTCGGGTGCCACTGAGCCCGGGCATCGCCCGAACGAGGAATGCCGCCGACCCCGCGGGCCTACGCTCGCCTCATCTGACGACACCATCCCCGGAGGTTCCCATGTCCACCCGTCCCCGCCCCGCGGCACTGGCCGCCGCCACCGCCCTCGCCCTCGCCGCGCTGACCGGCTGCGGTGCGATGGACCCGAACAAGGGAGGAGACACCACCTGTGGCGACTACATGGAGATGGCGCCCGAGGACCAGCGCGAGGTGATCACCACCTTCCTCGATGAGAAGGGGCAGTCCGATCCCGCCGGCATGGAGGTCACGCTCAACCGGGAGGCGGCCAAGCTGTACTGCAGCACCGTGGGGCAGACCAGCGATCCGATCCGCAACGCCCAGACCGGGTGACCCCTGAGCATCTCACCCCGTACCCCCACCCGGCCGGAGTCGACACCCAGCCCGCTGCTCGACCGCTACGAATGAGTGGTGAGAATAGTGGCGGGCGAACCGGAGGTGCAGCGATGAGGAACGGCGTCGTCGTCGACATCGGCGGCAGTGGTACGCGGATCGGCGCCGTGGTCGACGGCCACGTGGTGGGCGTCCACGGGGCCGAGGTCGCGACGGCCGAGGACCTCGCCGCAGCGGTCCTCGCCGTCGACGACTCCCCCGCCGGCGTGGGCGTGTCCCTCCACGGCCACGTCGACGCGGACCGGGGACGAGTGGTGTCCTCGCGCGCCGCCGCCTGGGCGGAGGGCGACCTGCGTACCGAACTCGTGTCACTGATCGACGCGCCCGTCTCCGTCATCGGCGACGGTGACGCCCATGCCCTGGCACTGACGCGACTGCCCGACGTGGAGTTCGGCGGGATCGCCATCTCGCTCGGCTCCTCCCTGGCGTTCGGTGCGCTCAATCACCACGGCGCGCTCATCCACCCCTGCGGCCACACCGGATGGGACCTCGGGCACTGGCGCATCGTCGGCGACGGCACCAACACCGAAGCCTGGTGGGGGCTCGGCGGTCACGGGTTGTACGACCTCGAGCGCGAGCACGGCGACGGCGCCGCCGAGATCTACGCCTACCGGCTCGGCTCGTTCCTCGTGGACGCCGTCCAACTCTTCCGCCCTCAGACCGTCCTGCTCACGGGGGGCATCGTGGTCGGTCTGGGCAAGGCCCTGCACGGCCCGGTCGCCGAACAGCTCCAGTCCCTGCCGATCTCGGTGTCCACCCCTCGGGTGGTCTTCTCGCCGTCGCGGGACACCGCGCTGTTCGGGGCGGCCGTCGCCGCGGGGCTGGCCTTCCCCGAGCGACGCTGAGGCGACGCTCGGGGCCTGGCCCCGACACCCGGCCCGCACGTTCTAGTCGAGCAGCCCCCGCAGGTCGTCGGCGGTGAGCGCGGCCGAGAAGTGCTCACCGCTGTCCAGGACGGACGCGAACAGCTCGGCCTTGCGCCGCTGCAGCTCGACCACCCGTTCCTCGATCGTGTCCCGGGCGACCATCCGGTACACCAGCACCGGTCGGGTCTGGCCGATGCGGTGCGCGCGGTCGACGGCCTGGGCCTCGGTCGCCGGGTTCCACCACGGGTCCAGCAGGAAGACGTAGTCGGCGCCCACGAGGTTCAGCCCGACGCCGCCGGCCTTGAGGCTGAGGCAGAACACCTGCGCGCCGCCCTCGGTGAACTCACCCACGGCCCCCGCCCGGTCGGTGGTCCGGCCGTCGAGGTGCGCCACCGTGATCCCCTCTGCGCGCAGGCGGTCCACGACCGTGTCGAGGTAGGTGGTGAACTGGCTGAACACCAGCGCGCGGTGCCCCTCGGCCACCACCTCCCGCAGCGCGGCGATGAGCTCGTCGGTCTTGGCCGAGGCGACCCCGGCGTGGGCCGGGTCGATCAGCGAGGCGTCCAGGCAGAGGCGCCGGAGCACGGTCAGCCCGGCGAGGATGCTGATGCGGTTGGCCTCGAAGTCGTCGAGCAGGGCCAGCAGGGACGCGCGTTGCCGGGCCAGTTCCCGCTCGTAGAGCCGGCGGTGCGTGGCCGAGAGTTCGATCTCCATCACCGCGTCCGTGCGCGGGGGCAGCTCGCCGGCCACGAGCTCCTTGCGCCGCCGGAGCAGGAAGGGCCGCAGTCGCCGCCGCAGCCGGTCCAGTGCGGCCGTGTCACCGTTCTTCTCGATGGGCGTGCGGTACTGGGCCCGGAAGTCCTTGGCATCGGGCAGGACACCGCGGCACGACAGTGCTGCCACCGCCCACAGCTCGGTGAGGTTGTTCTCCATCGGCGTGCCGGTGACCGCCAGTAGGAAGTCGGCCCGCAGCCCGGCCAGCGCGGCGAAGAGCTTGGAGGTGGGGTTCTTGGCCTGCTGCGCCTCGTCGAGGATCACCCCGGCCCACTCGATGCCGGCATAGGACTCGGAGTCCAGCCGCAGCACGGTCGCGGAGGTCACCACGATGTCGTGCGCACCGGCGTCCTCGGCGACCGTGGTGGCGGACTTGGCCTCGGTCGCCGATCGACGCGCCACGCGCAGCGAGGGCACGAACCGGCGGGCCTCGGCCTCCCAGTTGGGGACGACCGACGACGGCGCCACCACCAGGAACGGGCCGGGCGCCCCGGGGCCCGCCGCGTCGCCCCCCGGCCCGACCTCCCCGGTGTCGGCCGTCTCGTGGGCGTGGGCGATCAGGGCGAGCGCCTGCACGGTCTTGCCGAGGCCCATGTCGTCGGCGAGGATGCCGCCGATCCGGTGGTGCCACAGCATGGCGAGCCAGTCCAACCCGTGCTGCTGATAGGGCCGCAGGTCGGCGTCGAGCATGGCGGGGACGGGCACGGGTGCGGGCGTGTCGGAGGCCAGTTCGAGCAGCGCTCTGGCGCGGCCGGAGGGCGGGGCCAGGTCGTCGGCCAACTCGGCGAGGTCGGCGAGGAGACCCGCCTGCCCGAGGCCGATCCGCACGCCCGTGGAGTCCGGCTCCCTGCCCACGCGGTCGGCGGAGGCCGCCATCGCCTCGTCGAGCAGTACGCGCAGCTCCCCGAATCGCTCGAGGTCCACGGGGACCAGCAGACCGTCGGCGGTGATGAACTCCTCCTGGCCGGTGACCACAGCCCGGAACACCTCCGCGAACGGGACGGGGCGGCCCTCCACCGTCACCGAGACCGTCAGGCCCAGCCAGTCGATGCCGGACCTGTCGTCCTCGGTGGCGACGTGGATCCGCGGCCCCTCGCTCGCACGGCGGATCTGCGGCACGCCGTCGAGGACCGTCACGCGGATGCCGTCGAGGGCGCCGAGTTGCTCGATCCCGTCGGTGAGCACCAGGCCGGCGTCGCGGCCGGAGATCCGGACAGAACCGTCCGCGATGATCCAGGGCCAGCCGGCCCCCGCGACCGCGGCCGCCAGGGCCACGACGTCCGGGTCGCCGTGGACGGGCCCCCGCTGGCCCAGGTCCTCCGCGGTCAGCGGGCGGCGGCGCTCGGCCTCGGTGCCGTCGGACATGCGCATCACGTCGACGCGCCGCCACTGCAGGACCAACTCCAGGCCCTGCCCGGCACCAGACCCGGCAGCAGACCCGGCACCCGAGCCGCCGCGTGCACCGGCTCCCGCTCCCGCTCCCGCGAGGGGGCGGATCGTCAGTTCGAGCTCGACGCGGTCCCACTCGGGCAGTTCGAGCCGCCCGACGCGGTCGACCACCGGGAACCGGTCGGCGAGGTCGGGCAGGAAGTCGGCGCAGAACTCCGCGACGGCCTCGTCCGGGACGCTGAGCGCCCGCCAGTCGCGCAGTCGCCGGGCCACGCCGGGGTCGAGCCGCCCGACCGGGGAGAGCTCCAGCACGCGGCCCCGGACCAGCGCGACCATGTCCCCGTGCTCCCCCACGAGGGCGCCGGGCAGGGGGCGGTCGACCTCCTCGTCGTCGTCGGATAGAGGCCGGGTACCGTCCGGTCCCGGTTCCACCTCGGCCGCGGCGACCAGCACCAGCTCCGAACCGTCGGGGCTCCACGCGGTCAATCCCACACGGCGGGGTGGCCCGGGCACGACCTCGCGCAGGCCGTCGCCGGGGACGATCTCGATCTCCGCCTCGGCCGCGGTCGCGATGAGCGGCCACAGTGCGGGGACCTCGGCGTCGCACAGGTCCAGCCACACGCGTGCCTGCCGGTGGCTGCGGGCGAGGGCGTCCACGGCGCGCAGCCACCCGGCCTGCGCGATCGACAGCGCGCCGTCCCAGCCGTAGCGGAGGCGGTCCCACTCCACCCCGGCCGACTTCCACCGTCCGCCACTGCCGGGGACGACGATCCGGGCCTTGAGGCGGTTGCCCAATCCGGGACGTAGGCCGCCCGGGCCGTCGTCCGGCGCCAGTTCGTCCGGGACCACCGAAAGTTGCAGTCCCACCACCGGGGCCTCGGGTTGCCACCGCGGGGTGTCGAGCGCGCGCAGGGTGTCCTCGGCCTGCCGTCGCCAGGCGGGGATCGACTCGTCCTGGCTGGCCTGCTCGCTGACGAACAGCATGAGGGCGGCGGCGTGTTTGCAGTTCAGCCCGACGGGGCACGAGCACATGCTGCGCAGCGGGCGGCTGGACCCGTCCGCGGCCGGCACGGTGAGGTGGACGGCCGTGGAGTACCAGCGCCCGCTC
Source organism: Dietzia sp. 111N12-1 (assembly GCF_001658045.1). Taxonomy (NCBI): domain Bacteria; kingdom Bacillati; phylum Actinomycetota; class Actinomycetes; order Mycobacteriales; family Dietziaceae; genus Dietzia; species Dietzia sp. 111N12-1. The sequence goes on from NZ_LSSV01000082.1 coordinate 115,233, forward strand.
CCCGCGGCGCCGCTGCCCTTGATGTTCGCGGTGAGCCGACGGGTGGCGGCGTCGTACGCCACGTCGCGGATCCGCGTCGCGTTGGCGTAGCCACGGGCGCGCCCCAGCGCCGCCGAGCCCACGAAGGACTCGACGTCGGACTCGGGAACCCGGACGGTCGATGTCAGCACGCCGCCAGGCTAGAGGACGACGACGACGAGGTGCCCGGACACCGGAGTCGGTGAGCCCACTCCTGTGGAGGCGGAACGGGCTGTGGAGAACCGGATGCCGAGAACCGGATGGAGGTGCGAAACCGACTCTTGACCGGCCTCGCCCACCGGCCTATCGTGATACCACATGGTTTCATATCGGGCACTCGAGGTGGACCCCGGCGGTCCGGACTACAGCGACGACGAGGTGGACCGGATCTTCCGGGCCCTGGCCGACGCGACCAGGCGGGACATCCTCCGGCGCACCCTGGCCGGCGAATCCACCGTCTCCGAGCTCGCGGACCGCTACGACATGTCGTTCGCTGCCGTCCGCAAACACGTCAACGTACTGGAGGAGGCAGGACTGATCACCGGCCATCGGATCGGCCGAGAACGCAGGATCCGGGGAGACCTCCGGGCGATCCGGGGAGCCCAGCGGCTCCTCGACGCCTACGAGGACATCTGGCGGGCACGCGTCGACAGGCTCGACGCCCTCCTCGCCGAGGACTGACCCGTCACCGCAGGACACAGAAGAGGAAAGAGGCAGGCCATGCCTGTGACATCAGTGGACAGAGACCTCGACCGGCTTACCCTGACCATCACCGCGGAGTTCCCGGTGCCGGTCCGTCGGCTGTGGGACGCGTACGTCGATCCGCGCCAGCTCGAGAAGTTCTGGGGACCGCCCACGTGGCCGGCCACCTTCACCCGGCACGACGTGTTCCCCGGCGGCCGCTCGGACTACTACATGACCGGACCGGACGGCAGCCGCGCGTGCGGGTACTGGGAGTACCTGTCGGTGGACGAGTGCCGGTCGTTCGAGGTGCTCGACGGCTTCAGCCACGACGACGGCCGGCCCAACACCGACCTGCCCACCATGCGGGCGGTGTTCACGTTCGGCGAGACGGACACCGGCTCCCGCCTCGAGACCACCACCTACTTCACCAGCCTGGCCGAGCTCGAGCAGCTCATCGAGATGGGCATGGAGGAAGGGACCCGCGAGGCGATGGGCCAGATTGAGGCCGTGGTCACCGACGGCTCCACCTTCGCCGCCGACACCGGCACGCAGTCGCAACTCCTCGACGAGCGGACCGTGCGCGTCACCCGGATCCTGCACGGCACGCCACGGCAGGTCTGGGACGCCCACCACGAGCCGGAGCTGCTGAACCGGTGGTTCCACGGACCCGACGGCTGGGCGCTGGTCGGCTGCCGGGTCGCCTCGGCGCCCGGCGAGACCACCCGCTTCGAGTGGGCCCCCGACGACGGGGTCGAGGGCGAGGCGTTCGCCCTCACCGGGCAGCTCCTGGAGACCGACCCACCCCACCGGGAGGTCTTCACCGAGACGATGGAGGGCGTCGACGCACCGCCGACGCGCAACGAGCAGACCCTCACGGCCGTCGAGGACGGGACCCTCATGACGCTCGTCATCACCTACGACAGCGCCGACCTGCGCGAGACGATCCTCGGCACCGGCATGGTCGACGGGATGGAGGCCGGCTACCGCCGGCTGGAGGCGGAGGTGCTGACCAGCCCCTGACCACGGCTGCGCAGATCACGGCCGCGCCGCCCGCCGCCCGACCGGCTATGGCCTACCCGCGGTCCTCGAGTGCGGAGGTCCGCGGGTCGGGGTCGGTGGTGGCGGTCTTGTCCGCGAACACCCGCTCGACGGCCAGCACGATCAGCACCACGACGATGCCGGCGGCCACGGCGGCCAGGACCGTCGGCCAGTTTGCACCGGGGGCCAGGACCTCGGCCTCCTCGGTCTGCCACGGCCACAGCGCGCGCAGCGACCCCAGCATAAGTCCGGCCATGGCCACCAGTGTGGGCTTGCGGAAGTCCTCGAGCAGGCGGTCGAGGACCTTGACGAACAGGGAGATCCCGACGAGCGCGCCCAGGGCGAACACGCCGAGGTAGGCGAAGTTCCGGTCGTCGACGGCGCCGAGCGTCGGGGCGTAGAGCCCCATCGCCAGCAACAGGTAGGACCCCGAGACGCCGGGCAGGACCAGGGCGCAGATCGCCACCGCCGCCGCGACGAACACCAGCAGGTAGGAGGGGTCACTGATCGAGCCGCTCGGCAGCCCGGACAGGACGAACGCGAACGCGGCACCGAGGACGAAGATCAGGCCCAGCACCCAGTTGCGCCCACCCGGGGTGGCGCGCGCCATCCCCAGCGGCACGGCGATGCTGGCGGCGACCATGCCGAGGAACAGCCCGCGGGCGATCTCGGGACTGCCCTCGACGAAGCCCTTGAGCACACCGGCCATGGTGAAGACCATGACGAGCATGCCCAGCGCCAGCGGCAGCAGCAGCCACCAGTCGACGTGCCGGAATGCCGCGCGGGTGCGGGTCCGGCGCTCCGGCCCGAGGGCGGCCGAGCGCAGGCCGTCCACGACGTGCGCCCCGGAGTCCAACAGACGCGGATAGACGCCGGTCACCAGTGCCACCGTTCCACCGGAGACGCCGGGGACGAGCTCGGCCATCCCGATGAGCGCGCCGCGGACGACGTTGCCGGCCATCCCCAGCGGTCCGGGCCGGACCGGCACCGGCGTGCCGGGGTCGAGATCGGCGTCGTCGACCGGGTCGTGGACGGACCCGGCCGGGCCGTGGGGGTCGTGAGCGGGCCTCGACGAATCGGCAGTCATCGTTACAGCTTCCCCGAACCACGCCCCTCGATCCAAGCGACGCACCCGGGGCGCGGGGGGATGACTAGGCTCGACAGTCCAGCGGCGCGTCATCCGGCGACGTGCCCCCGGGCCGGCGTGGGAGGTCGGGACATGCCGATGCACTACCCCCCGCTGCCCGACGGCACCTACCGGTACGGCGACCCGCCGCAGCCGCTGCCCTCCCCCGTCCCCGGGCCGGATCCGAGCTCTCCTGCCCCTGATCCGGGCTCCGCGTACCCGCCCCCGGCCCCCGATGGCCGCCCCGGCGACGGCCCACCGCCCGCCGCGGCCCCCGCGGAGGGCCGCCCTCCCGGCACCGCGGCGGCCGCGGCGATCATCGGGGTGGCGGCCCTCGTCGTCGTCGTGGTCCTGGGCGTGGTCTTCCTCGGCCCCGGATCCGACCCCGGCCGCGGTACCGACCCGTCGCGCGGCCCCTTCCCGCAGGTCCTCCCCCCGGCCGAGCGGGCACCGGGGTCCGGATCGTTCACGGTCGACGGCACGTTCACCGTCGTCTCGACGCCCGCGGAACCGGTCTCCGGCGACCGCACCAGCTGCGATCTGCCCATCACCCTGTCCGACATCGGCGAGGGCACCACCATCACGCTCATCGACAGCGGCGCCGCGCAGATCGGCACCGCCATGCTCGTCTACTCCGGCGGCGACCTGTCCTCGTGCACCTTCACCTTCGAGTTCCCCGACGTCCCCGCCGGCGGCTCGTTCTACATGGTCGAACTGCCCGGCCGCGGCCAGCTGACCTACACCGAGGGCGAACTGCGCGCGGGCGTCGACATCACCCTCGGTCGGTGAGCCGGGCCGGTCGGTGATCAGCGTCGGGCGGTGAGCAGCGTCGGGCGGGGAGGGCGCCAGGCGCGAAGGCGGGCCGGGGTCGCGCGCACTCCCGGCGGGGGTGCCGGGCGCGCGGATAGGGTGGGGACAGCGACGACGACGAGACGGGAGGCGTGCAACGGTGAGCAACGGCCCCGGACCGGACCATGGTGACGAGGCGTTCCGTGCCTCCGAGGTGGAGCGCCTCGTGGGGGACATCGACCTCGACCCGTTCCTCGGTACGCCTGTCGCCCCGTTGGCCGAGCCGCTCGAGCAGCCGGTGCCCGTCGAGGCGGAGACCCCGCCGCTGCTGGTCCTGAGGGACCTCCTGGTCGACGAGCGGTTCCCGGAGCTGTTCGCCCGGGCGCTGCGCGCGGCCGACCCCGACTTCCGTGAACTGTTCCCCCGCGACGCCACGCCGGTACTCCGGGACTTCGCGCGGGCGATGCGGTGGGCGTTCGAGACCACCGAGTACGCGCGCGGCGACCGCGCCAAGGTCGATGAGGTCGTCGAGTTCACCCGCCACCTGGGCGCCGATCACCGCAAACTCGAACTGACGCCCGGGCATCACCGGCGCTTCGGGGAAGCGCTGGCCCACACCCTGCGGCACCTCGCCGGCCGCGCCTGGGACGACCGGCTGGAGACCACCCTGGGCACCGCCTACCGGGTGCTCTCGACCGCCCTGCAACAGGGCGCCGCCGTCGACGAGGGCCCCGCACGCGTCGGCGCGACCGTGGTGGAGATCCTGCGCCCCACTCGGGACGTGGTGGTGGTGCGGCTCATCAGCGACGTGATGGTCGACTACCACCCGGGGCAGTACCTCAGCGTGCTCACGCCCTACGCGCCCGGCGTGTGGCGGCGGCTCAGCCCGTCGATCCCGTCGAACCCGGCCGGGCAGATCGAGTTCCACGTCCGCGACGTGCCCGGCGGCGCGCTCAGCGGCTCACTGGTCCGCAGCGTCGGCGTCGGTGACCGCTGGGTGCTCGCCCGCCCGCTGGGGATGCTCGAGGTCGACCGGTCCGAGCCGACCCGGGACGTGCTCATGATCGCCGGCGGCACCGGGATCGCGCCCCTGCGGTGCCTGCTGCTGGACATGATGCGCTACGCCGACAACCCGCGCGTCCACCTGTTCTACGGGGCCCGCTTTCCCGGCGATCTCTACGACCTGCCGACGTTGGTCGACCTCGCCGCCACCGCCCCGTGGTTGACGATCCAGCCCGTCGCCGAGGAGGACGAGGACCCCTGGTGGGCCGGCCCCCGGCAGGACCTTCCCCGCACCCTGCACCGTCGGCAGACCGGCACCCTGGTCCGGGCGGTCACGCAGTGGGGATCGTGGGCCGACCGGCAGGTCATCGTCTCGGGCTCACCCGAGATGCTGCGCGCGACGGTCCGCGGTCTCGTCGCGGCCGGCACCCCGCGGGAGAACATCAGCTACGACCGCCCCTGAGCGGCGCGGCGCGGCGCGGCCACCCACGTCGCCATCCAGAAGACAGTTCCGCACACGACGCCCGAGAGCGGGTGTGCGGAACTGTCTTCTCGACGCAGGAAAGCGCCGCGGCGGCCGGATCAGCGCGCCGCCGCGACGGTGTCGGCGTCCTCGCCGGCGCCGGGCGCGCCCTCGTCGGGGTCGTCGGTCGTGTCACCGCCGTAGCCGGCTGCGGTACCGCCGTCCGCGCCGCCCCCACCCTCGTCGTCGTCGCCGCCGCCGTCGCCGACGCCGCCCTCGTCGTCGCCGGCCTGGGGCTCACCCGCTGGCGGGACGGGGGTCTCGGTGCTGGTCTGCGGAGTGGAGGTGGTCGCCCCCGTCGTGGTGGTGGGACTGGTCTGCGAGGTGGTGGTGCTGGTGGGCGCCTCGCACGGCTGGAACACGCGGCGGAACCGGTCGGGGACGCCCAGCTGCTCGAGTTGCTCGCGGCACACGTCCGAGGTGGGCTCGGCCAGGAACTCCCAGTCGTCGTCGCGCCACGAGAGCAGCTCGATCTCCCCGTCGTCGCGGGTGACCAGCAGGAACCGCTCGTCGCATTCCCGCACGGTCGTGCCGCTGCCCAGCTCATCGGCCACGAAACCCGGGCTACAGCGTTCGGCCGGACTCGGCGGGCCGGTCGTCGTGGGCTGCGTCGTCGGCGGCGTGGTCCGGGTGGTCTGCGAGGTGGTGGTCTGCGTCGTCGTGGTGGGGATGGCGACCGGGTCCTCGTCGCCGCCGGTCGCGGAGACCAGCCACACCACCAGCGCCGCCACCAATGCGACCGCGAGCAGGATGGCGGCGATCATCCACGGCGTGGACCCGCCGTCACCGCCACCGTCGTCCCAGGCGTCGCCGTCGTCCGGGGTCGGGACGTCCCCAGGAGGCGGCACGTCCCCGGCGGCGTGGCCGGAGGCGGGGACGCCCGCGGCGGTCGGATAGCCGGACGTGCCGGGACCAGCCCCGGCGGCCCCGGCGGCCGCGCCGAACGCCCCGGCGCCACCGGCCGCGCCGGCAGCCCCACCCGCGGCCGCGGCTCCGCCGTCCGGCGGGTACTGCGACCACGCCGTGCTGCCCTCCCCCGAGCCGACCGGCGGGAGGTGCTCGGTCGGAGGGTCGGTGGGCGGGAGTTGCTGCGTCGGCGGGTCGGCACCCGGCTCGACCGCCGGATTCGGCTCGGTGACGGCGTCGTCGCCCGGGTGATCCGGATCAGCGGGTCGGCCGCCCCGGTCCGGGCCGTCCGGCCCGGTCACCGCGGGACCTGCCCGCCGGAGGGCTCCGTGACCCGTCCGTTGGCGAGCACCGGGATCACCTTCCGGATACCGGTGACCTCGTCGTCGTCGACATCCACCACCAGTAGCTCCGATCCAGCGCCGGCCTCGGCGCGCACGGTCCCGTCCGGGCCGACGAGCAGCGAGTGACCGACGCCGGTGGGGGCGCCGGGCTTGACCTCCACGCCCTCCACCTCGGGATCGGCCTGTCCGACGGCGAACAGGAACGTGGTCGAGTCGAGCGCGCGGGCGCGGGCGAGCAGCCGCCACTGGTCGACCTTCCCCTCGCCCGCACCCCACGAGGCGCTGCACAGGGTGATCCGGGCGCCGGCGGTGGCGAGCTCCGTGTACTGGCCCGGGAAGCGGATGTCGTAGCAGACGCTCAGACCCACGCCCACGCCGTCGACCGTCACCACGTGCGTGGCGTCGCCCGGCTCGACGGTGTCGGACTCGGCGAACCCGAACGCGTCGAACAGGTGGATCTTGTCGTAGCCCAGGTGGAGGTCGCGGTCCGGCCCGCCGTCGGCGTCGCCGGCCGGGCCGGTGACCAGGAGGGTGTTGCGGACGCGGCCGCCCTGCCCAGGCGTGAACATGCCTACGACGACGAGGACACCGTGCTCCCGAGCCGATTCGGCCACCGCGGTCGCCCACGGGCCGTCAAGGGGTTCGGCGATCTCGTCCAGCCGGCCCGCACCGAACGCCCGCATGGTGGCCTCGGGGAACACCACGATCCGGGCCCCCTGCGCGGCGGCCTCGGCGACCGACTCGCGGACCAGCCGAAGGTTGTCCTGCGGGTCGCGTCCGGTCAGGATCTGGGCGGCGGCGATGCGCACGGGTCGTCCTCCTCGTCGGCGGCGGGCTGTCGTCTCAGCCGGCTGGGGCGTCTCCCCCCGACGCTACCCGCGTGCGGGGTCGGCGTCCCCGCCCCGGGCGGCGACCCGCCGCGCGATCCCGGCACCGCGCTCCCACAGCCACCACACGCACACCCCCACCGCGAGCGAGGCGACCAGGGCCGGCCACGGGTGGCCCGCGTCCCGGATCGGCGGGTACACGAGGAAGTGGGTGAGATAGATGAACAGCGAGGCCGCCGCGAGAGGGGTCACCACCCGCACCACCGGCCGGGGCAGCCGGACGGCGGGGATCCAGATCAGAGCGAGGATCCCTCCCACGATCACCACCTCCCGCCCGGGATCGCCGAACCAGCCCGGCACGCACACGAGCGCGACCGCGGAGCAGGCGAGCCGCGCCCACATCGCGGTGAGCGCTGCCCGGTGCCCTCCCGGTCCGCCCGGCCAGCCCGGTCCGGCCCCCCCGGGTTCGGCCCGCGCCACGGCCCAGCCGAGCGCGAACAGCCACAGCACCGCCGGCGCCGAGTACCACACGAGGGGCCCGCCGCCGAGGTCGATGACGGCGTAGCGCACGAGCAATCCGAGCCCGACCAGCGTGGCCGGCAGCGCGTACGGCCACCGCCGGTCGAGCCTGCTGACCGCGGGGACGGCCATGAGCGCGGCCACGCCGAGCAACAGGTAGACCGTCGCCTCGACGAACCACATCTGCCACGGATTCCACCAGCGGTCATCGGACCAGGAGCGGGGACCCAGGAAGTGGGTGGCCAGCAGCGGCGAGTACCAGTGGTAGCGACTGGTCAGGGGGGTAACGAGCAGCAGCCACACCACGGCGGGGACCGCGATCCTCTCGACCGTCGTGAGCACGCCCCGGGCCCGCTCGCGGGCGCTGGCGGAGTGCAGCCGGAAGCGGGCCAGGGAGTAGCCGGTCAGAGCCACCAGGACGTGGGCGCCGCCGTAGACCGCGAACGCCCGGGTGTGCCCGCCCACGATCGTGAGGATGAACAGGGCGCGCAGCACCACCGAGGTGTCGACGCGGGCCCACGCCCGCCAGGGGGTCCAGCGGGAGGCCGCCGGGGGACGCGGTCCGGCAGCGCGGGTGTCGAGCTCCCCCAGTGGGCGCAGGTGCCAGTCGCGGGGTAGGCCGGGCACCCGCTCCTCGAGCCGGGTCGAGAGCACCACGTAGGTCAGGGAGTCCCCGCCGAGGTCGACGAACGTGGCGTCCGGCGGGCAGGAGTCCAGGCCGAGCGCATGGGCCACGAGCGTACTGGGCGCGTCGGCGTCCGCCCCGGCGCCCGTCCGCGCGCGGTCGGCGACGAGTGCACGGAGTGCGGCCTGGTCGACCTTGCCGGCGGGAGTGCGGGGAGGGTCGACGACGACGACCTGCTCGACCGCCGAGGTGGGCAGTCCCGAGGCCGTCGCGGCGGCGGTGGCGAGGGCCTGCGAGCGCTCGCGGGTGACCACGACCAACCGGTCGGGCTCCCCGACGCACCAGGCGTCGAACCCGCCGTCCGCCAGGGTCGATTCCACCCGACCCAGGTCGATCCGGTGCCCGAAGATCTTGGTCTCGCGCCCCATCCGCCCGACGATCTCCACGAGGCCGTCGTCGGCGATGCGGGCGAGGTCCCCGGTCCGCAGCTCGTCGAGCTCGGGCCCGCGGGCGAGGTCGGCCGAGGTGCGGGCGTACCCCATCATCACGTTGGGGCCGCGGTACACCAACTCACCGGGGGCGTGCGGATCGGTTCCCCGCGGACGGTCGACGCGGAAGGAGCCGCCGGGGATCGCGATCCCGATGGCCCCCGCACGGGTCCGCGCGAGGTGAGGGGGGAGGTACGCCATACGCGCGGTCGCCTCGGTCTGGCCGTACATCACGACCAGTTCTGCCCCGCGTGCTTCCAGGTGCGCGGCCAGGCGACGCACCGCCTCCGGCGCGAGGCGCCCGCCCGCCTGGGTGAGGTAGCGCAGGCGGGTGAGGCGGTCCAGCCGGTCGAGACCGACGCGCTCGAGGAGTTCGACCGTGTGCGGGACGGCGGCGAACGTCGTCACCTGCCCGGCCTCCGCCCGGTCCCAGAACGCCGGTGCGGAGACGGAGTCGGAGTTGAGCACCACGGACGCGCCGGCCAGCAGGTGACTGTGCAGGACGGACAGGCCGTAGCAGTAGTGCGGCGGCAGGGTGGTGATCGCCCGGTCCCCCGGCACGATGCCCAGGTAGTCCACGATCGACCGCGCGTTGGCCAGCACCGCCCGCCGGGACTGCCGGACGAGCTTGGGTGCGCCCGTGGACCCGGAGGTGCTCAGGAGCAGTGCGAGGTCGGGATGCAGGTCGTGCCGCGGCGGCGCCGTGAGCACCCCGGCCGGGAGGGGTCGGCCGTCCCCCGCGACAACGTCGGGGTGCCACGCCGCGAGGAGGTTGTCGGTGGCCGCGCCGTCCGGCGGCAGGAGGAGCACGACGTGGCCGGCGGAGTGGGCGGCGAGATAGTCCACGAGGAACTCGATGGTGTTCGTTGCCACCAGGCCGATCAGGCGACGACCGGTCGTCACGGGCGGGTACTCGGCGGCGCGCTCGGCGCTCATCCGGGAGAGCGCGGAGTAGGTGTACTCCGCCTCGTCGGTCACCACGGCGACCGCGGTGCCGCGCCCGGCGGACTCGTCGAACAGGCCGGGCGGAGCCTGCCCCTGATGCGTACGTGCGACGGTCACGCGCCGAACTATATTAGGTGAGGCTTCGCTATGAAAGTCGGGCGGATCCGGTCATCAGCCGTCGCGGCGGCCCGTCTCCCGCTGGTGACGGGGCCGCCACACGACCACCGACGTCGAGCGGGGCACGTGGACGAGTTCACCGCCCGCCCGGCCGGAGGACCCGGAACGGCGACGAAGTTCGGCGACCTCCTCGACCAGTTCTGACACGCGGCTGCGCAGGGCGTCGACCTGATTGGTCAGCTCAATGATCCGCTTGATGCCGGCGAGGTTGACGCCCTCCTCCTGGCTGAGGCGCTGGACCTCGCGGAGCAGTGCCACGTCCCGCAGCGAATAGCGTCGCCCACCGCCGCTGGTGCGCTCAGGGGTGACGATGCCGAGGCGGTCGTAGGTTCGCAGGGTCTGAGCGTGCAGCCCGGAGAGTTCGGCGGCCACCGAGATCACCAGGACGCTGTCGTCGGCCCCCAGCTCGCTGACGTCCCGCCGGGGGCTCATGCCGACCCCGCCCAGCCCGACCGCGGATCGAAGCCGGCGGCGCGCAACGCGTCGTCATAGGCGGCGAGCTCGGCTTCGGCCATCCCGGCGGGGGGCGTGGCCACCCGGAGGGTGACCTTGAGGTCACCGGTTCCGGTCTTGCGTGCGATTCCCCGGCCGCGCACCCGAAGGATCTGTCCGTCGCGGGAGCCGGCGGGGATCTTGACGGTCACCCGCCCGGTGAGCGTGGGTACCGACACCTGGGCGCCGAGGACCAACTCCGGGTAGGACACCGGCAGGTCGACGAGCAGGTCGGCCCCGTCGCGGTCGAACACCTGGTCCTTCTGAACGGTGACCGTCACGTACAGGTCGCCCGACGGTGCCCCGCGGAAGCCCGCCTCACCCTGCCCGGAGAGCCGGATGCGCTGGCCGTCGGAGACGCCGGCCGGGACCTTGACGTTGATGGTGCGGGTGCGGTCGGTGACGCCGCTGCCACCGCAGTCGGTGCACGGGTCGTCGATGATGGAGCCGCTGCCGCCGCAGTCGGGGCAGGGCTCGGCGAAGCCGAACGCGCCCTGGTTGCGATGGACGACCCCGTTGCCGTGGCAGGTGCCGCACACCTTGGGGCTCGTGCCGGGCTTAGCGCCGCTGCCGTGGCAGGTCAGGCACGGTGACGGCGACGAGAGCTTGATCTGGACCGTTTCGCCGAGGGCGGCCTCACGGAAGGACAGGGTCAGGGCGGTCTCGACATCCTGGCCGCCCCGCGGGCGCTGTGCTCGGCCCCGTCCGGCCCCGCCGCCACCCGGCCGGGCCTGGTTGAACAGGCCGCCGAACAGGTCGGAGAACCCCCCGGCGCCGCCCGCCGGCCCGCCGCCGCCAAACAGGTCGTTGATGTCGAAGTCACCGCCGGAGGCGGTGTACCGGTCCCCGCCGCCCGGGGCGAAGCCGCTGAACCCGCCGGAGGAGACCTGGGCGCGGAACGCGTCGTACTCCTTGCGCCGGGCGGGATCGCCGATGACGTCGTTGGCCTCGCTGATCCGCTTGAACTTGTCCTCCGCGGCCGCGTTGCCCGGGTTGGAGTCCGGGTGGTTCTCCCTCGCGAGCTTGCGGTAGGCCTTGCGGATCTCGTCCTGGGTGGCGGACTTGGAGACGCCCAGTTCGGCGTAGTAGTCCTTCTCGACCCATTCGCGCTGACTCACCAGACGCCTCCCTTCTTCTTGTTGCCGTTCTTCTTGTTGCCGTTCTTCTTGTTGCCGTTCTTCTTGTTGCCGTTCTTCTTACGGCAGAGTTCGGGTCTACGAATTCTCTCAGTTCCCCGGCACGTCCGGGGTGGGTCGGCGTGCGGGTGCGACCCGATGATCTCGGGACGCACCCGCACGCCGGGGTGGTGAGCCGGTGGGCTCAGCGGACGCTGACCATCGCCGTCCGCAGGATCCGCTCACCGTGGCGGTAGCCCTTGCGCAGGATCGTCCCCAGCACGGGCTCGGAGCCCTCGGACTCGTCCTGCACGGCCTCGTGGAGGGCCGGGTCGAACGGATCGCCCTCCTTGCCGAAGGACTCGACGCCCTGGGACGCCAGCAGCGCGCGGACCTTGTCGGCAAAGACCTTGAGCGGTCCCTCGGCGAGGTCGCCGTGCGCCTCGGCCCGGTCGAGGTCGTCGACGATCCCCAGCAGCTCGGTCAGGACCGAGCCCTTGGCGGTGTCGATGATCGACTGGCGGTCACGTTCGACGCGGCGGCGGTAGTTGGCGAACTCCGCCGACACGCGCTGCAGGTCCGCGGTCCGCTCGTCGAGCTGCGCCTGCAGCGCGGCGGCCGGATCGTCCGCGGGAACGTCCCCGGTCGGGGCGCCCCCCGCGTCAGCGGCATCGGCTGCGGTGCCGTCGGCCGCCGGCGCGGCGCCGTCGTCGTCGACGATCTCGGCCTCGACCGCCTCGGCGGCCTGCTCGGCCTCGTCGTCAGCGCCGGCCCACGCCGCCTTCTCGGAGGCGTCGGTCTGCTCGGGGCGGGTCACTTGGACTCACCCTTCGTCTCGTCCTCGTCGACCACCTCGGCGTCGACCACGTCGTCGTCGGCCGAGCCCGCACCCGACGCGTCGCCGGCCTCGGCACCCTCCGCCGCGGAGGCCTCGTAGATCGCCTGGCCGACGGCCTGCGCCTCGGTGTTGACCTTCTCGACCGCGGCCTTGATCGCGTCGACGTCCGAGCCCTCGAGAGCGGTCTTGGCCCCGGCGATCGCCGACTCGAGCGAGGACTTCTTGTCGGCCGGGATCTTGTCCTCGTTCTCCGAGACGAACTTCTCCGTCTGGTAGATCGTGGACTCGGCCTGGTTGCGGGCGTCCGCCTCCTCTCGACGCTTGGCGTCCTCGGCGGCGTGATCCTCCGCATCCTTGATCATCTGGTCGATCTCCTCCTTGGACAGACCGGAGCCGTCCTGGATGACGATCGTGTTCTCCTTGCCGGTGCCCTTGTCCTTTGCGGTGACGTGGACGATGCCATTGGCGTCGATGTCGAAGGTCACCTCGACCTGGGGCACGCCACGCGGAGCAGGGGCGATGCCGGCGAGCTCGAAGGAGCCGAGCAGCTTGTTCTGCGCGGCCATCTCACGCTCTCCCTGGAACACCTGGATCTGCACCGACGGCTGGTTGTCGTCCGCCGTGGTGAAGGTCTCCGAGCGCTTGGTCGGGATGGTGGTGTTGCGCTCGATGAGCTTGGTCATGACGCCGCCCTTGGTCTCGATGCCCAGTGACAGCGGGGTCACATCGAGCAGCAGGACGTCCTTGACCTCCCCACGGAGCACGCCGGCCTGCAGCGCGGCACCCACGGCGACGACCTCGTCCGGGTTGACGCCCTTGTTGGGCTCCTTGCCCCCGGTGAGCTCCTTGACCAGGTCGGTCACGGCCGGCATACGGGTCGAGCCACCCACCAGGACCACGTGGTCGATCGAGGAGACCGAGATACCGGCGTCCTTGATCACGGCCTGGAACGGCTGACGGCAGCGGTCGAGCAGGTCCTGGGTGATCTTCTGGAACTCGGCGCGGGTCAGCGTCTCGTCCAAGAAGAGCGGGTTCTTGTCCGCGTCGACCGTGATGTACGGCAGGTTGATCGAGGTGGACTGTCCGCTGGACAGCTCGATCTTGGCCTTCTCCGCGGCCTCACGCAGACGCTGCAGGGCCATCTTGTCCTTGGTCAGGTCGATGCCGTTCTGCGCCTTGAACTTGTCGACCAACCAGTCGACGATCCGCTGGTCCCAGTCGTCGCCACCGAGATGGTTGTCGCCGGAGGTCGCTCGGACCTCGACGACGCCGTCGCCGATGTCGAGCAGGGAGACGTCGAAGGTACCGCCACCGAGGTCGAAGACCAGGATGGTCTGCTCCTTGTCACCCTTGTCGAGGCCGTAGGCCAGGGCGGCCGCGGTGGGCTCGTTGACGATGCGCAGGACGTTGAGACCGGCGATCTGGCCGGCGTCCTTGGTGGCCTGACGCTGGGCGTCGTTGAAGTAGGCCGGCACGGTGATGACGGCGTCGGTGACGTCGTCACCGAGGTAGGACTCGGCGTCCCGCTTGAGCTTCTGAAGAATGCGGGCGCTGATCTCCTGCGGGGTGTAGGTCTTGCCGTCGATCGAGTCCGACTTCCAGTCCGTGCCGATGTGGCGCTTGACCGAGCGGATGGTGCGGTCGACGTTGGTGACCGCCTGGTTCTTCGCCGGCTGACCGACGAGGACCTCGCCGTTCTTGGCGAACGCGACGACCGACGGGGTAGTGCGCGAGCCCTCGGCGTTGGCGATGACCGTGGCGTCACCGCCCTCGAGGACCGCGACGGCCGAGTTGGTGGTGCCGAGGTCGATGCCTACTGCACGTCCCATGATGTTCTCCTTCTACTGACGTGTACGGGTTCTCTCTAAGCGGACCCGACTCAAGGCTCGGATCGATGGCTCCACCCTGCCTGCCGGTGGCCTGCCGCGTCAACCTGAGTTGAGCCTGGCCCGCTGAGGTTTGTCGCCCCGTATAACCCCCATCCTGCCGGATCCATTCCGGCGGTGGCGCAACTCACATCATTGATTGCGCCCGACAGACTCAACAACCAGAAGAGCGCCCCGGCCACCGCCTCTCGGCGGTGCGGCTCGGAGCGCTCTTCGTATGGGAAGGGGAAGGTGCGGGAAGGAGAAGGAGGTACGACGACGACGAGGTCCGCCGTCACCCGGATCAGATCAGATGACACCCTGCGCGAGCATGGCGTCGGCGACCTTGCGGAACGCGGCGATGTTCGCCCCGGCCACCAGGTCACCCGGGGCGCCGTACTCCTCGGCGGTCGCCGCCGCGGTGGCGTGGATGGAGGTCATGATGCGGTCGAGCTCGGAGTCCACCCGCTCGAAGTCCCACAGCAGCCGACCGGCGTTCTGCCGCATCTCGAGACCGCTGGTGGCCACGCCGCCGGCGTTGGCGGCCTTGGCGGGCCCGAAGAGGATGCCGGCCTGGTGGATGACCTCCACCGCCTGCTCCGTGCACGGCATGTTGGCGCCCTCGGCGATCACGCGGCACCCGTTCTTGGCGAGCGTGCGCGCCTCCTCGGCGTCGAGTTCGTTCTGGGTGGCACAGGGCAGCGCGATGTCGCACTCCACATCCCACACGGAGCCGGTTTCCCGGTAGGTGCAGTTGCCCCGCTCCCGGGCGTAAGCCGACAGCCGTTCGCGTCGGACCTCCTTGACGTCCAGGAGCAGATCCAGGTCGAGACCGTCCTCGTCGTGGACGTAACCCTGGCTGTCGGAGCAGGCCACGACGGTCGCGCCGAGCTGGGCCGCCTTCTTGGCCGCGTAGATGGCGACGTTGCCGGAACCGGAGACGACCACCCGGGAGCCCTCGAGGCTGTACTCGGTGTCGCGGAGCATCTCGCGGACGAAGTAGACGAGCCCGTAACCGGTCGCCTCGGTGCGCGCCCACGAGCCGCCGTAGCCGACGCCTTTGCCCGTGATGACGCCCGCCTCGTTGCGGCCGGTCACCTTCCGGTACTGGCCGTACAGGTACCCGATCTCGCGCCCGCCCACGCCGATGTCACCGGCCGGGACGTCGAGGTCGGCACCGATGTGGTGCGCGAGCTCGGACATGAAGGACTGGCAGAAGCGCATCACCTCCGCGTCGCTGCGGCCGTGCGGGTCGAAGTCCGAACCGCCCTTGCCGCCGCCCAGGCCGAGACCGGTGAGGGCGTTCTTGAAGACCTGCTCGAACCCGAGGAACTTCAACGTGTCCTCGTCCACGGACTTGTGGAAGCGCAATCCGCCCTTATACGGGCCGAGATCGGAGCTGAACTGCACACGGAAGCCCCGGTTGACCTGGACCGCGCCGGCGTCGTCGACCCACGGCACCCGGAAGGACACCACGCGCTCGGGCTCGATGATCCGCTTGAGGATCCCGCCCTCGACATATTCCGGGTGCTGCTTGACCACGGGTGCGAGCGACTCCAGCACCTCGTGCACAGCCTGCCGGAAGAGGTGCTGTCCGGGATTGCGTCGCACCACGGTGTCAAGGGCGTCGTGAAGTGCGGCGTCAGCGTCGGACATGGGACCTCCGGGTAATAAGTCTTTGGTGATGACGCGTACGTCGTTGCCGAAGAGGCAGCCTAGCGGCAGGGCCCGCGATTCTCCGACTCAGCGTCGTCACATCAATCGACAATCGAATCCCATTAATCACACGTGTCACACTGGACTCACTAATCACATCTCCGTAATCTGAGCCTCGACACACCGAGCCACTGCCGGTCGACGCGCCGTCGCCCAGCCGTGCATTCCGGAAGGCCATCATGCGTATCACCTCGAAGTTCGCCGCCGTCGCCGCCGCCGCGGCGCTGGTGGTCACCGCGACCCCTGCCGGCGCGGCCCCCTCGCCCACACCCGAGAACCCGACTCCGTCCGCCTCCCGCCCCGCCGTCGCCCAGCCCCTGCCCGCGTTGGCCGACGCGCTAGGCCCGGAGCTGACCTCACTCGTCGAGGCACTGCGACGTGATCTCGGACTCACTCCCGAGCAGTTCCTCGCCCAGGCCGGCATCGGAGAACGTCTGGCCGAGGCCCGTCCCCGGTGGGAGCAGCAGTTCCGTCAGTCGTTCGGCGGCGTCTGGCTGGACGAGGAGGGCACCGGCCTGGTCGGCGTGGTGGCCGGCGCCGCCGGAGACGAACTGCGCGACGAGGCCACCCGGTCCGGGTTCACGGTCAAGGACGTGGCGCTGACCACGAGCGAACTCGAGGCTCGCGAGCGCCAGGTCATCAAGATCATCGAGGGCACTCCCGAGGACATGCAGGACCTCGTCACCGACGTCCGCGTCGATCCGACCCGCAACGCGGTCGTCGTCACGACCCGAGGGGGCGAGGCCGCGCAGCTCGGCAACCTCGACGCCCGCCTGCGGGACCTCGCCGAGATCGACATGATCGAGGCCCCCGACCCGGCGTTCGACACGGCCCCGTTCGGCAGCGAGGGGGGAACTGGGTCCGACGGCGAGCCGACCGTCGACGGCATCGAACCGGCCACCACCCGAGCGGACGACCCGGACGGGACCGGCGCGGCGCCCGGGAGCGGCGGCGACTCCGGCTCGCTCGGCAGCCTGGCCCTGCTCAATGACGCCGGCCTCGTCCCCGAGGGCCCCATGCGCACGGTCATCGACCTCCTCGCCGGCCTGACCCCCGGCACCGGGTCGATCATCGACGGGATGATGGCCCAGACCATGGTCGACCCCGGCACCCCCGTGCCCGAGGACCAGCCGCGGGCCATCGAATCGGTCCCCGCTCCGGCGGGGCCCGTCACGGGCGGTACCGGGTACCAGGTGGGCGTCCCGGGAGGAATCCTCGAGTGCTCGACCGGGTTCAACGGTGAACTGGGCGGTAAGCCCGTCGTCATCACCGCCGCGCACTGCGCCGGCGCCGACGGCACCCGCGCCGCCCTCGCCGACGGCGAGGAGTTCGGCACCATGACCCGCAGCGAGCGGGAGGGCATCGACACCGCCCTCATCGCGGTCGACGACGACGTGGCGGACCGGTTCCGTACCAACCTGGTGGGAGACGGGCCGGACAGCACCCAGGAGATCATCGGCACCGCGGACCCGGTCGTCGGACAGAAGGCCTGCAAGACCGGATTCCGGACCGGCTTCTCCTGCGGGACGATCTCGCAGGTCGGCGCCACGATCGACGTGGCGGGCACGCGCACCATCTCGAACGCCTTCACCGTGGACCTGTGCGCCCTGCCCGGCGACAGCGGCGGCGTCGTCTTCTCCGGCGACCGGGCCCTGGGCATCTCGAGCGCGTCCAACGTCGCGGACTCCGTCACCTGCGCCGACGCCGACGCCGTGGCCCGGACGGCCGGGTTCACCCCGCGCCTGTCCGCCGTCCCGATCTCAGACGTCCTCGCCGCACACCCCGGGCTGACGCTCCGGACCAACTGACCCTCCCCTTCCACGCGGGCCCCGCCTGCGAGTGGAGTCTGCTCCGGTAAGGGCAGCCTCAACTCGGCAGACGGGGCCCGCGTGGCTTACCTTTGACCTCGACACAGTCGACGGGCGCCCACAGGGTCCTATGAGTGCTCGTGCGTCGAGAAGTGCGACGAAAGGCCGCGAACCATGTCAGGCGTGACCATCACACTCGGGACGATCGGCGTCCTGCTCAGTCTGTTCTGCTGGGCATCCTTCATAGGCGGCGTCACGCGCATGGTGCGCAGCCTGTTCCTGGGACAGAAGGACGGATTCGACCGGCTGCGGCCGATCCTGCCCCGATTGAAGAACGTCATCGTCGAGGTGGGCGCCCACGCCCGGATGGCCCGCAAACGTTCGGTGGGCTTCTTCCACTGGTTCGTCATGGTGGGCTTCCTGCTCGGCTCGATCGTCTGGTTCGAGGCCTACATCCAGACGTTCAACCCCCGCGGCGGCTGGCCCTGGCTGTCCGACCAGGCCTGGTACCACGCCGTCGACGAGTTCCTGGGCCTGGGCACCGTCATCGGCATCACCGTGCTGATCATCATCCGTCAGATCAACCAGCGCCGCGGCCTCAACCGCTTCGTCGGCTCGGACCGCAAGGCCGCCTACTTCGTCGAGACCGTCGTGCTCCTCGAGGGCCTGGGCATGATCTTCGTCAAGGCCGGCAAGCTCTCGCTGCAGGCCGCCGACGGGTACGACTTCCACTGGTCCACGGACTGGGTCACCGGCCCGCTGTCGACGATCCTGCCGGCCAACGAGCTCATGGTCTCGGTCTTCGCGCTGATCAAGCTGCTCACCGGCATGATCTGGCTGTACGTCGTGGGCCGCAACATCACGTGGGGCGTCGCCTGGCACCGCTTCTCCGCGTTCTTCAACATCTACTTCAAGCGCGAGGCCGACGGCCGCACCGCGCTCGGCCCGCTCAAGCCGATGACCATGGACGGCGTCCCGCTGACCATGGAGAAGGTCGAGGAGCTCACCGAGGCCGACGAGGACTTCGAGCCCAAGCTCGGCGCGGGCGCCATCGAGGACTTCTCGTGGAAGGGCTGGCTGGACTTCTCCACCTGCACCGAGTGCGGCCGCTGCCAGGAGCAGTGCCCCGCCTGGAACACCGGCAAGCCGCTGAGCCCCAAGCTCATGATCATGTCCCTGCGCGACCACGGTGCCGCGAAGGCGCCGTACCTGCTCGCCGGTGGGCAGACCACGATGGGCGAGGAGACCGGACTGGTCGACGCCGAGGGCAACCCCGACGAGGCCAAGCTCGCCAAGATCCCGGAGGCGGCCCGCCTCGAGGCCCAGCGCCCCCTCGTCGGTCACACCACCGCGGACCTCTCCGACGACCCGATGGCCGCCGGCATCATCGACCCCGAGGCCCTGTGGTCCTGCACCACGTGTGGCGCCTGCGTCGAGCAGTGCCCGGTGGACATCGAGCACGTCGACCACTTCATCGATATGCGCCGCTACCAGGTCCTCATCGAGTCCGAGTTCCCGACCGAGCTCGCGGGCCTGTTCAAGAACCTCGAGAACAAGGGCAACCCCTGGGGCCAGAACAACTCCGGTCGCGACGAGTGGATGAACTCCCTCGACTTCGAGATCCCCGTGATCGGCAAGGACATCGAGGACTTCGCCGACACCGAGTACCTGTTCTGGGTGGGCTGTGCCGGCGCCTTCGAGGACCGCGCCAAGAAGACCACCCAGGCCGTGGCCTCGCTGCTGCACACCGCCGGTGTGAAGTTCGCGGTGCTGGGCCAGGGCGAGACCTGTACCGGCGACTCGGCCCGCCGCGCGGGCAACGAGTTCCTGTTCCAGATGCTCGCCCAGCAGAACATCGAGGTCATGAACGACGCGTTCGACGGCGTGCCCGCCGCGCAGCGCAAGGTCGTCGTGACGTGTGCCCACTGCCTCAACGCGCTGAAGAACGAGTACGGCGACTTCGGCGGCGACTACCAGGTGGTCCACCACACGCAGCTACTCAACCGTCTGGTGCGCGAGAAGCGCCTCGTGCCGGTGGCCCCGATCGACGGTGGCGTCACCTACCACGACCCGTGTTACCTCGGCCGCCACAACCAGGTCTACGAGGCCCCGCGTGAGCTCATGGACGGCTCGGGCGTGACCCTCACGGAGATGCCCCGTCACGGGCAGCGGTCCATGTGCTGTGGCGCCGGTGGCGCGCGCATGTGGATGGAGGAGACGGTCGGCAAGCGGATCAACATCGACCGTGTCGACGAGGCCCTGTCGACCAAGGCCACGAAGATCGCCACGGGCTGCCCGTTCTGTCGCGTGATGCTCTCGGACGGGGCCACCGCCCAGACCGACGGCACCGAGCAGGAGGGCCAGGTCGAGGTCGTGGACGTCGCCCAGCTGCTCCTGGAGTCCGTCTCCCGTGACGGCGGCCTGCCCGAGCCGCGCGAGGCCGCGTGGCTGGAGCAGCCCACGCGCGAGAAGACGAAGGCGGAGAAGGAGGCCGAGCAGGCCGAGCGCGACGCCGCCGAGGCGGAGTCCGCCTCGGCCGCCGCCCCCGCTGCCCCGGCCGAGGCCGCGCCGGACAACGCCGTCGTCGACGAGGGCGAGGGCGCGGAGGTCGCCGCCGCCGGCACCGGTGGCGCGGCCAGCGCGGCCGAGGCCGGCCCGTCGGCCGCCGATTCGACGGGCGCACCCAAGTCGGGTGGCCTCAAGCTCGGTGGCGGCGGCAAGGCCCCCGGCGGCCCCAAGGCCCCCGGCGCTCCGAAGGCCCCCGGCGCCGCCGGGAGCGGCGAGTCCGCCACCGAGGCCCAGTCCGCGGTGAAGGACGCCGAGCGCACGGAGGAGACCCGCGAGGCCGCGCAGGGCTCCGCTCCGGCCACCACCGGCGCTCCCAAGCCGAGCGCCGGCGCGCCGAAGTCCGGCGGGCTCACCCTGGGTGGCGGGGCCAAGGCTCCGGGCGGGGCGAAGGCCCCGGGCACGGCCAAGGCTCCGGGCGGCGCGAAGGCCCCGGGCACGGCCAAGGCGGCGGCGTCCGAGCCGTCCGCGGGCGAGTCCGCCGCCGCGCAGACCGAGACCGCCGATGCCGGGTCCGCCACGGACACCGCACCGGCCGCGCCCGCGAAGCCGGCCGTCGGCCTGGGCCTCAAGGGTGGAGCTAAGGCGCCCGGCGCACCCAAGGCACCCGGTGCTCCGAAGGCACCCGGCGCTCCGAAGGCCGAGCCCGCCGACACTGCCGACACCGCGACCGGTTCCGCCGACCAGGCTGAGTCGACGTCGACCGAGTCCACCCAGGCTGAGTCGACGCCGACCGATGCCCCGGCGAAGCCCGCGTCGGGTGGGGCGATCCCCCGCTCGAAGAAGTCCGGAGGTTACGGCCTCTCTCTGGGCTGACGCCCACCGGACGCCACCGCGGCCCGTGATCAGATCTCCTGATCACGGGCCGCGGCGCATGTGGACGTTCCCCGGGGGGAGGGCGTACGCGCGTCCGCTCGCGACGCCGCCCTCAACCGCTCCCGCGCCTGGCGCCCAGGGCGCTCCCGCAGATGTACTGCACGAAGGTCGCCGCTCCTGAACATGGCGTCTGGCCTGCCCTTCGGCGGGTGCGAGACGCCATGCCCGCGGGCGGCTGGAGCTCCAGCCGGCGACCGCGTAGAAAGGTGCCACCGCCGCGCGGCGTTCACGACATCCCTGTGGGGCCACGGTGCTCTCCTTCGGCCCCGGGCATGGTGCCGCCATGCCCCACCGGACATACGCCCTCCGCGACGCGGGCCACAGCGACCCGAGTGGCACAATCGCAAGGTATGACGCCTGAGACCACGGGACGAACGCTCCACCAGCTGCGCACTCTCGACCAGTCCTCCAAGCTCAAGGACGTCCTCTACGAGATCCGCGGGCCGGTACTGGCCAGGGCCAACCAGCTCGAGGCCGAAGGTCACCGCATCCTCAAGCTGAACATCGGCAACCCCGCGCCGTTCGGGTTCGAGGCGCCGGACGTGATCATGCGCGACATGATCGCCGCGCTCCCCCACGCGCAGGGCTACTCGGAGTCCAAGGGCATCCTGTCGGCCCGCCGGGCGATCTTCACGCGCTACGAGCTGGTCCCGGACTTCCCCCGTCTCAGCGTGGACGACATCTACCTCGGCAACGGCGTGTCCGAGCTCATCACCATGACGATGCAGGCGCTGCTGGACGACGGCGACGAAGTCCTCATCCCCGCACCGGACTACCCGCTGTGGACCGCCATGACCTCACTCGCCGGGGGCAGGCCCGTCCACTACCTCGCCGACGAACAGGACGACTGGAACCCGTCGCTTGAGGACATCGCCTCCAAGATCACCCCGCGAACCAAGGCCATCGTGGTGATCAACCCCAACAACCCGACCGGCGCGGTCTACTCGCGTGAGGTCCTGCAGGGGATCGTCGATCTCGCCCGCGAGCACAGTCTGCTCATCCTGGCGGACGAGATATACGACCGGATCGTCTACGACGAGGCCGAGCACACCTCCATCGCCACCCTCGCCCACGACCTGCTCGTGCTGACCTTCAACGGACTGTCCAAGACCTACCGTGTGGCGGGCTACCGGGCGGGCTGGCTGGCGATCACGGGCCCCAAGGCGCACGCGGCCGGCTTCCTCGAGGGGTTGGAGCTCCTCGCGTCCACCCGCCTGTGCCCCAACGTGCCCGCGCAGCACGCCATCCAGGTGGCGCTCGGTGGCTATCAGTCGATCAACGAGCTCATCGAGCCCGGCGGCCGGCTGCACGAGCAGCGGGGCATCGCGTGGGAGAAGCTCAACACGATCCCGGGCGTGAGCTGCGTCAAGCCCATGGGCGCGCTGTACGCCTTCCCCAAGCTGGACCCGAACGTCCACGAGATCCACGACGACCGGCTGTTCGCCCTCGACCTGCTCGAGCAGGAGCGGATCCTCGTCACCCAGGGCACGGGCTTCAACTGGCCGGACCCCGATCACTTCCGGGTGGTCACCCTGCCCGCCTCCCGCGATCTGGGCGTGGCGATCGAGCGGATCGGCAACTTCCTGGCCTCGTACCGGCAGTAGCCCGGGTGCCGCGTCGGCCGGTGTCAGGTCGGCCGGGGGTCAGGTCGACGGGTGTCCGGAGCGCATCGACGGGACGACCCCCGGCCCGGCGGGGGCCGTCCCCGTGCGGCGGGTGGCGCCCTCCACCGGCACCCCGCGTCCGAGTGCGCGGTAGGTCCAGCCGGCGGCGCGCCAGCGGTCGGCGGGCATGCAGTTGCGACCGTCCAGCAGGACCCGGCCGCGCGCCACCCCGGTGACCGCGGCCGGGTCCAGCTCGACGAACTCGGGCCACTCGGTGGCCACCAGCACCACGTCGGCGCCCTCACAGGCGGCCAGCGCCGACTCGGCGTACGTCAGCGTGGGGAACAACGCCCGGGCGTTGTCCAGGGCCTGCGGGTCGTACACCACGGTGCTCGCGCCCTTGAGCGAGAGCATCCCCGCCACGTTCAGCGCCGGCGAGTCCCGCACGTCGTCGGAGTTCGGCTTGAACGCCGCCCCCAGCACCGCGACGGTCTTGCCGATGACCGTCCCGCCGCACGCCTCGACGGTCAGGCCCACCATCCGCTCGCGTCGGCGCATGTTGATCGAGTCGACCTCCCGCAGGAACGTCATCGCCTCGTCCGCACCCAACTCGCCGGCGCGGGACATGAAGGCCCGGATGTCCTTGGGCAGACAGCCACCCCCGAACCCCAGGCCGGCGTTGAGGAAGCGTCGACCGATCCGCTTGTCCATGCCGATCGCATCGGCCAAGACGGTCACATCGGCGCCGGCGGCCTCACACACCTCCGACACGGCGTTGATGAAGCTGATCTTGGTCGCGAGGAACGCGTTCGCGCTGACCTTGACCAGCTCGGCCGTGGCCAGATCCGTCACGATCACCGGGCACGGATCCGCCTTGAGGATCGGCGCGTACGCCTCGGACACCAGCTCCCGCGCGAGCCCCAGTGCCGACTCACCGCCGGCCAGGCCGATCACGATCCGATCCGGTGTCAACGTGTCGGCCACGGCGAAGCCCTCGCGCAGGAACTCCGGGTTCCACACCACCTCGACCCGCACCCCGTCCGGGGCGTGCCAGTCGGCGATCCCCTGCAATCGCGCGGCCGTTCCCACCGGCACCGTCGACTTGCCCACCACCGCCGCGTCCGCGGACAGCAGCGGCGTCAGCCGCGCCACCACGTCCTCCACGTACGAGGTGTCGGCGGCGAACTCGCCCTTGCGCTGCGGGGTCCCGACCCCGATGAAGTGCAGGTCGGCGAACGCCGCGGCCTCGGCGTAGTCGGTGGTGAACCGCAGCCGCCCCGACTCCACGTGCCGCAGCAGGATCTCCGGCAGACCCGGCTCGTAGAACGGCACCTCGCCCCGACGCAAGCGTTCGATCTTGGCCTCGTCGACGTCCACCCCCAGCACCTCGTGGCCCAGCTCGGCCATGCAGGCGGCGTGGGTGGCGCCGAGGTACCCGGTCCCGAACACGGTCATACGCATGGCGCTGTTCTACCCCGTCGACGCGGCGCGGCGGGAACGGACTGGTGAACGAGGGGCGAGTAACAGTCGCCGGGCTGCCGTCGTCCGCCGGGTCACCGGAAGTTCAGGTACGCCTTGGAGGCGGTGGGGCCGCGCTGGCCCTGGTACTTCGAGCCCACGGAGGCACTGCCGTACGGGGTCTCGGCGGGACTGGAGAGCCGGAACAGGCACAGCTGGCCGATCTTCATCCCGGGCCACAGCGTGATGGGCAGGTTCGCCACGTTCGACAGCTCGAGGGTGATGTGGCCGTCGAACCCGGGGTCGATGAAGCCGGCGGTGGAGTGCGTGAGCAGCCCGAGTCGACCGAGCGACGACTTGCCCTCGAGCCGGCCGGCCAGGTCGTCGGGCAGGCGGAGTCGCTCGAGGGTGGCCCCCAGGACGAACTCGCCGGGGTGCAGGACGAACGGGTCCCCCTCGGCGGGCTCGACCAGTTCGGTGAGCTCGTCCTGCTGCTGCGCGGGGTCGATGTGGGTGTAGCGCGAGTTGTTGAAGACGCGGAACATCCGGTCGAGGCGGACGTCGATGCTCGACGGCTGGATCAGCGCGGGGTCGAGGGGGTCGATGCCCAGCCGCCCGTCGGCGAGCTCGGTACGGAGGTCACGGTCGGAGAGCAGCACGGTCCTGAGGGTACCGCGCGCCTCCCGCGAGCAACCGGAGCTGGGTCCCCAGCTCGGTGACGTCCGTGCACGCCTCGGCGAACGGCAGCCGTTCGCGCCGGGCGCGGCCCTCGCGGTCCGTCAGCTCGATGTCGACGCCGGCGCGGTCGATGCCGATCAGGAGGGGTCGCTCGGCGGGCAGGCACCGGCAGACGCGCAAGGCCAGCCGCGGCACCACCTGGCAGCGCGGATCGTTGAGGTGGTCGAGCCAGTGCCCCTCGAGGTCGGTGAAGGGGTCGGGCCCGGAGGTGGCGAGGTCGTCGAGGGCGATGTCGGTGACGCCGGAGTCATCGGTGAGCAGGATCCGCTCCGTCCGGAGCCGGACGAGCGCCGACTCGGATCCGACCCCGAGCAGGGCCGAGTCGGGCAGGTCTCGCGCGATGCGGGTGGCGGCGTGGCGTTGGGCGCGCGCGTCGATCTGTTCGACCAGTCCGTCGACGACGACGAGGCGGCGACACCGGCCCCGGGCTGCCCCGCCGAGGATCTCGTCGAGCACCTCGAGACGGGCGTGCACTCCCCCGGACGGGATCGCCGCGGCGTCGGCCGTCGGGATGACGAGGCTGAGGTCGGCCGTTCCGGAAGTCCGGTGCGCGAGCGCGACCGCGGGAGTGGCGTTCACGCGGGAGCCGGCGGTGGGAGCGGGGAGACTCAGCGTGGCCCTCGCGCAGCGCCGCAGTGCCGAGCTCGCCCGTTCGGCCGGCTCGGGAACGGGTCCCACCAGTGATCGCATGCCTTCGCCCTCTCGTCATCGCGGTCCCAGCCTTTTCCGTTCCGGCGCCTCAGGGGTAGTGGCGCCGGAACGGAAAACACCGGAGCGGGGACGTGACTACCCGCAGCGAATAACTTAGGTAAGGCTTACCTGTAAAGACAAGGGCTTTCAGCGAATTCTTGTGAAGTGATTCACCGCGTCAGCGCGGAGAGTTGGGCGAGAACGTCGTCGGAATCGGCGCAGACCTGCGCGAACGGGAGTCTGACGAGGTCGCGGAACCCGCCACCGGTCGATCCGATGCGTAGGTCGACCCCGTACCGGTCGATCGCGACGATCCGCGGATCCGTGCCCGCGATCTGCCGCCCGGCACGCAACGCGAGACGGGAGGCGAGCCCGGTGTCGGCGGCGAGGCGGTGCAGCCAGACCTGCTCGTCGACGCCGATCGGGTCGACCGCCGCGGCGGCAAGGGACGCCCGGGGAACCACGTGGACGCCGTCCGCGGTGAGGTAGGTGATCTCCAGTGGCTGCAACTCGCTCAGGCGGAGCGACCCGCCCTCCGAGTTCGGGCCCGTCCCGCCCCCGTCGGCGGTGACCAACCTGCGCCGACGCGCCGGGGACGAGGCCGTCACGATCCCGGAGAGGGTGACAACTCCCCGGGCGACAGCGCAGTCGTCGTCGTCGCCCCCGGCAGCCCGCCCCCCACCACCGGCCCCTCCGCGTCCCGCACCACACGACGCGGGTCGGCCGTCGAGAGCGAACGACGGGCGCGGCGCGCAACCCCGGCACCGACCGGTACACACCGTGTCGACGATCTCGACGGTGGCGGTGGCCCCGGCGGCCGCGACCCGGTCGACGTCACCGGCCTCACGCGACATGCCCCCCACGTCGACCACCAGGACGATCACCCCGTCGTCCCGGACGCGCGCCGAGCGCAGCGGCCGCCTGAGCATGCCGGCCTCGATGGCCCCGGCCGCACCGCGGGCGAGCACCGTCCGTACCCGCTCGGCGATCGGCCGCTCCATGGCCTCGCGCACGTCCACCACGCACCTCCTGCAGGGCTGAGCCCGCGGACCGGCCATCCGGTCGCACAAATCGGACTGTCCTCCAGTTCAGCGCATGGCACGCCCCTTTCGTTCCCGAACCGACCCTCGAAACCACGTGAGACCTGCCACATCCCGGCGCCCTCCCGGCCCGGCGACCCCCCGGGAGCGCCTGGCGGATATGCACCGACCCCCGCTGCCGTGGTGAAATAGGCGCATGGACGAGATCAGGGACGAGCCCTCGAGGTACTTCTGGCGCTGGACCCAGTGGTCGTGGGTGTGTGTCGGCGTCGCCGTACTCATCGTGCTGATGGGGATCACCGGCGGCGGATCGGTCACGCCGTGGATCATCGGCGCGATCGCGGTGGCGGTGATCGGGGGCGTGGCGTTCGGATTCGTCCCCCGCGCGTCGCTCAACCAGCCCAAGCGGCCGATGACCACGGGCGCGAAGCGCAAGTCCGCCCGGAAGTGACCCCACCGCGCCTGCGGCCACCGGGGCTCGTGCTAATCTGAAGCCGCCTCCAGCAGGCACTGCCGATGTAGTTCAATGGTAGAACTTCTGCTTCCCAAGCAGACAGCGCGGGTTCGATTCCCGTCATCGGCTCCCTCGCCCGAACCGGGCCATTCTGCGGGGCACCTCCACCAGCGAGGTGCCCCGCAGTTCGTTGTTCCGGCCCCGTCCGCACCGGCCGTCCGCACCGGCCGCCCGCTCCTGCCATCCCGCCCGGATGAGCACCCGACGCCCCCGGCGCCACCTCCCCCGCTTGTACATCGTGCACTAACGCAAACGTGAAGTTCGTCACATCTACCGATGTGCGGCCCGCCCGATCTTCGTAGTGTCCGAGATCACACAGGTCGCCGACGAGAAGTAGATGTGCAGCCCGGATACCTCCCCAGAACACTCGCGGAACGCTTCGGCGACGCCCCCAGCATCCGTGACGACGCGACCCGAATGTCCTTCCGCGAACTCGACCGGGCGGTGACCTCGGTGGCCGCGCAGTTCAGCGAACACGGCGTCACCAGCGGGGACGTGATCGCGGTGATGCTCCCCAACCGGAGCGAGCTGGTGATCTCCATCTTCGCGGCGTGGTACCTCGGCGCAGCGGCCACCCCGATCAACCCGAACTTCACGCACGACGAGGCCGATCACCAGATCAACGACGCCGACGCCGTGCTCGTCGTGAACTCCACCGCCGACTCCCCCTCCGGCGGGCGACCGGCGATTAGCGTCGATGACCTAAGGACGTCGGGGAACGGTGCGCAGCTCGACCCCGTCGACCTGGCGGACGACGACCTCGCCCTGGTGATCTACACCAGCGGATCCACCGGGCGTCCCAAGGGCGTCATGCTCACCCACGCCAACGCCACGGCGATGTCCCGGACCATGGCCGACACCATGCGGATGACCGCCGAGGACCACTGCCTGCTGGTCCTGCCGCTGTTCCACGTGAACGCGTTGATGGTCAGCCTCCTGGCTCCCCTCCAGGTCGGCGCGCAACTGACGATCATGGGCGGCTTCGACGCCCAGAAGTTCTACGACACCGTCGAGAACCTCCGGCCCACCTACTTCTCCGCCGTACCCACCATCTACGCACTGCTGCTCACCAGGGCGGAGGGCCGGCAACCGGACATGTCCTCGCTCCGGTTCGCCGTCTGCGGCGCTGCTCCGGCCACGCGGGAACTCCTCGCGGCGGCCGAGGAGTTCTTCGACGTGCCCATCCTGGAGGGCTACGGCCTGACCGAGGCCACCTGCGCCTCGGCGGTCAATCCGATCGACGGCCCGCGCAAGCCCGGGACCGTGGGGCCGGCACTGCCCGGCCAACGTATCCGGATCGTCGACGACCTCCTCCGCGACGTACCCACCGGACAGACCGGGGAGGTACTGATCACCGGGGCCGTCGTGATGGCGGGCTACCTCAACATGCCGGAGGCCACCGCTCAGACGATCGTCGACGGGTGGGTGCGCACCGGTGACGTGGGCCGGCTCGACGAGGACGGCTACCTCAGCATCGTCGACCGGCTCAAGGACATGATCATCCGCGGCGGGGAGAACCTGTACCCCAAGGAGATCGAGAACGCCATCGGCAGCCTGCCGGGTGCACTCGAGGTCGCCGTGGTCGGCCGCCGGGATGACGTGCTCGGTGAGGTCCCCGTGGCCTTCGTCGTCCCGTACCCGGACGTGGAACTGACACCCGACGCCGTGATCGCGCACTGCCGTGACCGCCTCACCCGGGTGAAGGTGCCGGTCGAGGTGACGATCACCGCGGCACTGCCCAAGAACCCGGTCGGCAAGATCGACAAACCGCGCCTGCGCACCTCGCTCGTCGCCTGACCCCTCAACCCTCGTTCCCTCAACCCTCGTTCCCTCAACCCGACCCGAGAAGGAGTCCCCCATGGGGTTTCTACAAGCCGATGTCCCGGCCGTCGATCCGGCCAAGTTCGAGTCCATCCCCACGATGGAACGGATGAAACTGCTTGCTCACCACTGGGTGGAGTTCGGATTCGGTGCGCCGAAGATCATGCACTCCCTGTACCTCGTCAAGGGCCTGGTCTTCTTCCTCGGCGGCTGGCTCATCATCGGGCTCTCCACGCCCGGCCTCCCGCTGACCGACCTCGGCGCGTGGTGGGGCGAGGTGATCGTCTACCAGAAGGCGATGATCTGGGTGATCCTCTGGTCAGCCACCGGGTTCAACGAATCGTGGGGCCCGTTGGCGTTCAAGTTCAAGCCCAACACGGCAGGGTACCGCTACTGGATGCGAACCGGGACGCTGCGGCTCCCGCCCTGGCCGGACAAGATCCCCTTCACCAAGGGAGACGAGCGTAAGGCCATCGACGTCGCGCTGTACTTCGCGATGCTCGCCACCCTCGCGCTGGGCCTGGTCCTGCCCGGTCAGCAGACCGCCGCCGCCTACAGCGAGGCCGGACTCGTGCCGCTGTGGCCGTTCGTCACGTTCGTCGCGATCCAGCTGGTGATGGGTCTGCGGGACAGGGTCACGTTCCTGGCGTCGCGTCCCGAGCAGTACTCCGTCATCATGCTCGGTTTCGGTGTTCTCACCACCTTCGGCGCCGGCCACGTGGACATGATCATCGTCGCCAAGATCGCGATGTTCGCGGTCTGGTGGGGCGCGTTCATCTCCAAGCTCGGCGTCCACTTCACGCCCACCGTGCAGACGATGCTCACCAACGGCCCGCTGATCAAGTCCAAGGCGCTGCGCCGGTCGCTCTACCGCAACGCGCCCGAGGACCTCATGCCCACCAAGGTGGCGTTCTTCGCCGCGCACGTCATGGGCACGATCGTCGAGTTCGTCGTCCCGCTCGTCCTGCTCTTCACCACCAACTGGACGGTCGCGGTCCTGGCCGCCGCGTTCATGATGTGCTTCCACGTGTTCATCTACTCGATGTTCGCGCTGGCCATGCCGCAGGAATGGAACCTCTTCTACGTGTTCGCGACGCCGGTGGTCTTCCTCGGCTTCTTCGCCGGCGACGGGTACGCCCTGTGGGACGCCAGCAGCGTATGGGTCGTGGTGATCGCCGCGGTGCTCACCCTGACCGGCCCGATAGTCGGCAACTTCCGACCCGACAAGATCTCGTTCCTCATCGGAATGCGTCAGTACGCCGGCAACTGGGCCTCCTCCACGATGGCGTTCCGAAACAACGGGTGCGAGGCCAAGCTGGACAACCCGGCCTTCGTGACGTCCATGACGTCCCCGCACAACCAGCTGTCGGCACTGTTCGGCCCCGAGGGCGCCGAGATCTTCCTCCAGAAGACCACCGCGTTCCGGATGATGAACACCCAGGGACGCGGCCACATGTCGATCATGCCGTCGGTCCTGGACAGCATGGAGAACTACCGGTTCCGCGAGGGCGAGGTGCTGTGCACCTTCTTCTCCGGGTGGCAGTTCGGAGACGGGCACCTGTTCGACGAGCGGACGATCTCGGCGGTGCAGAAGCGGTGCAACTTCGAGCCGGGTGAGTTCATCAGCGTCTGGACCGAGTCCCAGCCACTGCACAAGAAGACCATCGAGTACCGCGTGATCGACGCGGCCCTCGGGGTCGTCGAGCGTGGCCACTACGACGTCCGTGACGTGGTCACGGAGCAGCCATGGCTTCCGAACGGGCCCATCCCGTTCACCGTGACCTGGCGCCACCCGGAGTACCTGCCGGCCGATCAGCGGGCGTCCGCGAGCGTTCCCGCCTCCCCCGGCGCCGAGGGCCCGCTCACGGACACGTCCCCCGCGGGCGGTCGCGACGAGTCCACGGTCGGGATGAGCTGAGTTCATGCCCACAGCGATCATCGTCGGTAGCGGGCCCAACGGCCTGGCAGCCGCGTTGACACTGGCCGCCGATGGAGTCGATGTCACCGTTCTGGAGGCATCCGACTCCATCGGCGGCGGCACCAGGTCCGGCGAGATGACCTCGCCGGGCCTGCTGCACGACCAGTGTTCGGGATTCCACCCCCTCGCCGTCGACACCGCCTTCAGCCGCCGGTTCGACCTCGAGGCCCACGGCCTACGGTGGGCGCTCCCCGAGGTCCAGTACTCGCACCCGCTGGACGGTGGCAGGGGTGCGGCGGTCTGGAAGTCGGTGGACCACACGGCCTCCCGACTCGGCGACGACGGGGAGTCCTACCGACGGATGTTCGGAGCCCTCACCGCACGCTTCCCACAGATCGCCGAGGAGTTCCTCCAGCCCCTCCTGCACGTCCCGGACCATCCCCTCGTCCTCGCCCGCTTCGGGGCCTACGCCGCCATGCCTGCCAGCGTGTTGGCCCGCCGGTGGCACACCGACGAGGCGCGGGCCCTGTTCGGAGGCGTCGCCGCACACGCCTTCCGCCCGCTCGGCTCGGTAATGTCCTCGGCGATCGGCGTCGCCCTGGGTACGGCCGCACACCGGTTCGGCTGGCCGGTGGCCGCGGGGGGTTCGGCGACGATCGCCACCACGATGGCGTCGATGTTGACCTCGTACGGCGGCCGGATCGACACCGGGGTCACCGTCCGCGACCACCGCGAGCTGGGGAACCCGGACATCGTGATGCTCGACACCTCTCCTGCCGCCGCTGCCGGGATCCTCGCCGGCGTCATACCCCGCAGGGTCGACCGCGCCTTCCGCCGCTTCCGACACGGGCCCGCGGCGTTCCAGGTCGCCTTCGCGGTCGAGGGCGGCATCCCGTGGTCCCACGAGCCGTCCCGGTCGGCCGGCACGGTCCACGTGGGGGGCACCTTCGCGGAGATCGCCGCAGCCGAGCGGCAGGTCGTCCGAGGGGAGATGCCGCAGCGGCCCTTCGTCCTGGTCGGCCAGCAGTCCGTCGCCGACCCCGCCCGCGCGAGGAACGGGCTCCATCCCGTCGACGCCTACGCCCACGTACCCGCGGGGTGGACGGGCGATGCCACCCAGACGATCATCGACCAGATCGAGCGATTCGCCCCCGGGTTCCGCGATCGCGTCCACGAGATCCACACGCGCTCGACCCGTGAACTCGAGGATCACAACGCCAACTACGTCGGCGGGGATATCGTGACGGGTGCCAACGACCCCCGCCAGTTGGTCTTCCGGCCGCGGGTCGCCCTCGACCCCTATTCGACCGGCGTGCCCGGCGTCTACATCTGCTCGGCGGCCGCCCCGCCCGGGGCGGGCGCCCACGGAATGGCTGGGTGGAACGCCGCGCGTTCCGCCCTGTCGTACCTGTCCGGACGGTGATCACGCAGGAAGGACACGGCGGGACCTGAGCCACCAGACGGACCCGACCCCGCCCGCACACATGCTCAGCACAACACCGCAGGATCCCGAGCGCCTCCGCGAACTGACCCGCCGCATAGGTCTGAGGCTCAGTTCGCGGACCGCGGCCATCTCCGACAGCATGACCGCGGCCATCGAGGACGCCATCGGCGAACTCACCGATGAGGACACACACTCGGCTCTGCACGCCAGCGTGACGAACAACGTCGAGGTCATCATCGACATGCTGTCGCACACCAAGGACGCACACGACCTCCCTCCCCTGCCCGACGCGGTGCACTACGCCGTCGCGCTCGCCCGCAGGGACGTCTCGAGCGCCGCACTGCGGCGGGCCTATCACGTCGGTTCCGACTGTCTCCTGGCCCATGTGTTCGACCAGGTGCAGGGGGTCGAGTGCGAGGACCACGAGAAGCTGCCGCTCTACCACCACCTCGCCGGATGGCTGTACCAGTACGTCGACGAGATCACCCGGACCGTCATCGCCGCACACGAGGAGGAGGTGCGCTCCTCCCACGACCGGGCGGCGCGGTCGATCAACTCGATCGTCAACCGGGTCCTCGACGGCGAGGGCATCGACCCCGCCGAGTTCGAGCGGGTGACGGGATACCGACTGAACCAGGTGCACGTCGGGTGCCGGGTGTGGATCGACGACTTCGGCGCGTTCACCGATCAGTCCCGATTGCTCGAGAGCGTCGTGGACAGTCTGGCCGGGCAACTCGGCGACCACCGCCCGCCGCTGATGATCGCCACCGGCCGCGCCACGGCCGAGGCCTGGTTCGGCATGGAGGGCCGTCGCCTCGCCGTCGACACGGGAGTCCTCGCGCCGATCGCCGCGGCGACCCCCGCGGCCCGGATATCCTTCGGCGCGCCCGGTGCCGGGGTCGAGGGGTTCCGCACCACCCGCACACAGGCAGCGCTCGTCGGCACGATCGCGCAGGTGTGCACCGGCGACGAGGCGCGTGTGGTCTCGTACGCGGACGACGGGATCCCCGTCATCGCCCGACTGGCCGAGGACCTCGCGTCCACCCGGCGATGGATCCGCGAAGTCCTCGGCGGCCTGGCGAGGGACACGGACGACGCGGCGAGACAGCGGGAGACCGTCCGGGTGTTCCTGGACTCGGCGGAGAACTACTCGGAGACGGCGTCCCGGCTGCTCCTGCACCGCAACACCGTGAGGTACCGACTGACCAAGGCCGAGCACGAACTGGGCCGGGAACCGGGGGCCAGGCGCCTGGACACCCACCTGGCTCTCACCCTCTGCCACGTGCTGGGCAGCGTGGTCCTGATCGCTGACGACGGCACGCCGGCGGGCTGAGCACACTCACCCGTGCCGGACCGGTCGGGCGCCGCTGGGAAGTCGGGCGCCGTCCGGAATCAGATGCGGTCCGGAGTCGCGGCTCCGGGACTCGGGCGCTCAGTCGGCCTTACCGTTGTCCCCACCGCGGCGGCGCAGGAGCTGGAATCCGGGGATGCCGGCGACCGCCTCGAGGCACTGTTGCGCCACCTCGAGGATCTGGTGGACCTCGGGGGCAACGGTGTCCAGTGAGGCCAGGACCGGCATGACGTCGTTCTCGAGGGTGTCGCCCAGCGCCGGCAGGTGGTCGATGAACTGGATGACCGCCTTGACCTC
This sequence comes from Dietzia sp. 111N12-1, assembly GCF_001658045.1. Lineage (NCBI taxonomy): Bacteria > Bacillati > Actinomycetota > Actinomycetes > Mycobacteriales > Dietziaceae > Dietzia > Dietzia sp. 111N12-1. Next base: position 149,394 of record NZ_LSSV01000082.1, read on the forward strand.
GTCGGGGTCGACCGACTCGAGGACGTCGTCGGCGATCGGTTCGAGCAACCGGATCGTCTTGTCCGCCCACGCCAGGACCTCGGTCATCCGGGTCGCCACGACCCGGGCGGCCTCCACGTCCAGGTCGGCGTCCACGAGCAGTGCCTCGACGACCGGCTTGACCTGAGCGAAGGTGGAGTCCGCGAAGTCGACGAGGGGGACGACCCGTTCGATGAGCCCGCCGGCGTCGAGGACCAGATCGTCCGCGGTGTCCACCGTCGTCCGGACGCGAGCCACCACGCCCTCGGCGGACTCGACGGTGCTCCCCACCCGCACGACCACGCCCTCGGCGGAGTCGATCGTGCCGTCCACGCGCCGCACCACCCCCTCCGCGGAGTCGATCGTGCCGTCCACGCGCCGCACCACGCCCTCGGCGGAGTCGATCGTGCCGTCCACGCGCCGCACCACCCCCTCCGCGGAGTCGATCGTGCCGTCCACGCGCCGCACCACGCCCTCGGCGGAGTCGATCGTGCCGTCCACGCGCCGCACCACGCCCTCGGCGGAGTCGATCGTGCCGTCCACGCGCCGCACCACGCCCTCGGCGGAGTCGATCGTGCCGTCCACGCGCCGCACCACGCCCTCGGCGGAGTCGATCGTGCCGTCCACGCGCCGCACCACGCCCTCGGCGGAGTCGATCGTGCCGTCCACGCGCCGCACCACGCCCTCGGCGGAGTCGATCGTGCCGTCCACGCGCCGCACCACGCCCTCGGCGGAGTCGATCGTGCCGTCCACGCGCCGCACCACGCCCTCGGCGGAGTCGATCGTGCCGTCCACGCGCCGCACCACGCCCTCGGCGGAGTCGATCGTGGCGTCCACGCGCCGCACCACGCCCTCGGCGGAGTCGACGGTCGAGCCCACCCGGCCCACGATCCCCTCGGCGGCAGAGACCGTGTCGGCGACCTCGTCGACGACCCTGTTGGCCCTGGCCACCGTGGTGCGGACACCGTCGACCGTGTCGACGGCGGTGGCCACGATCCCGTCGATCTGCCGCACGGTGCGGCTGACCTCGTCGAGCAGGTCCTGGATCCGCACGACCACGTCCTCCACGTCCGCGAGTAGCACGAGGACGCGGGCGGGCAGCATGAGCAACTCCCTGGCCATTCTCAGCTCCCACTCCACGACACGGAACGCCGTTCCCACCACGGAGGAGGCGGAGGGAACGCGGAGCTGGATGTCTGCCATGCGCTGATTGTGCCTGAACCACCCACACCGGGCAGCCGGTCCGCCCACCATGGAGACAGCGACGGTTTCGACCGGTCGGGCCGCGATCTCGAAGGAGCGAGCGATGGACGCACGATGGGTCGCCGATTTCTCCGAGCTGAGGCTGGCGGACGCACCCGAGTACGGCGGGAAATCCGCCAATCTCGGGGAGATGACGGGCGCGGGGTTCCCCGTGCCGCCGGGATTCTCGGTCGGACAGTCGGCCTACCTCGCCGCGATGGAGACGGCCGGTGTCCGGTCGCGCCTCTACGACGGCCGGGTCCCTGCCGACGGGACGAGCGAGGCGGAGCTGATGTCCCTCGCGGCGGAGTTCGGTGGCACCGGGTGAGCTGTATATCGTGCAGACCCGCCCGATCACCACGCTGGCCGTCGACGCGGCGCACGCGGCCGATCCCGTCGGCGCGGGGGGCGAGGTGGAACCAATCGTCTCCGGACTCGGCGCGGGGCCCGGCACGGCGATCGGGACAGCGCGCGTCCTCACCGAACTGGCGGACGGGGTGAACCTGGCCGCCGGCGAGATCCTGGTGGCCACGATGACCGACCCCGACTGGCTGCCGATCCTCCAGCGCGCCGCCGCGATCGTCACCGACGAGGGGGGCGTGACCTGTCACGCCGCCATCGTCGGGCGCGAACTGGGGCGTCCCGTGATCGTGGGCACGCGATCGGCGACCGCCGACATCGCCGACGGGCAGACCATCACCGTCGACGGCACCGCCGGCGTCGTCTACCCGGGAGAGGTGCGCGCGGCCGAGGCGCCGCAGGCTCCCGCCGATGCCGGCGCGGCGCCCGAGGTGCGCACGCGCGAGGTCACCGCCACGGCCGTCTACGTCAACCTCGCGACGCCCGACGCCGCCGCGCGGGTCGCGGCCATGGACGTCGACGGCGTCGGCCTGCTGCGGGCGGAGTTCCTCATCACCAGCGCCCTGCAGGGGTTGCACCCGCTCCGGCTCATCGCGGAGGGCAGGACGGAGGAGTACGTGGAGCGGATGGCCTCGGGGATCAGCACCATCGCCGCCGCCTTCGATCCGAGGCCCGTGGTGTACCGCGCCACCGACCTGCGGTCCAACGAGTTCCGGGGGCTGCTCGGAGGGGAGGTGGAGGCCGAGGAGCGCAATCCGATGATCGGCTACCGGGGCTGCTTCCGCTACACCCGGGAACCTGACCTGTTCCGGTTGGAACTGGACGCGCTCGAGCGGGTGCGGCGGCGGCACCGGAACCTGCACCTGATGATCCCGTTCGTCCGGACCGGGTGGGAACTGCGGGCCTGTCTGGACATCATCGACGCCCACCCGATCGGTCGCGACACGGGGCTCAAGCGCTGGATCATGGCCGAGGTGCCCTCGGTGGTGCACTGGATCCCCGAGTACGCCGCCATGGGCATCGACGGCGTATCGATCGGTTCCAACGATCTCACCCAGTTGACGTTGGGGGTCGACCGCGACTCGGAGGTGTGTACGGGCCTGTTCGACTCGATGGACCCGGCGGTGCTGGCGTTCATCGACCAGATCATCGACCGCTGCCACGAGTCCGGCCTCACCGTGTCCCTGTGCGGACAGGCGGCGTCGACCGATCCCCGTATGGCCGAGCACCTCGTCCGGAAGGGGGTCACGTCGGTCTCCGTCACGCCGGACTACGCAGAGGTGACCCGGCGGACCGTCGCCCGGGCCGAGCGGACGATCCTGCTCGACGCCGCCCGGGCCGCCGCCCGTCCCGGGCGTGACTGACCGCGCGGCGCGCCCTCGCAGGTCCGCGCCGAAATCAGAGCCTTCCCTCACCTTGGACTGTTTGCTGACAACGCACTAGCATCAGTTTTGTTACCGGCGAGTAGGTTCCGGCGTACCAGTGGTTACGTGCACCGACTCCTCGGGCGCGACACAGTCATGACACCGCACTCCGAACGGAGAAGACCGTAATGGGTCACTACAAGAGCAACGTCCGCGACCTCGAGTTCAACATGTTCGAGGTCCTGCGTATGAACGAGGCACTCGACGCCGGCGAGTTCGGCGACATGGACACCGAGACCGCCAAGGGCATCCTCTCCGAGGTCGCGACCCTGACCGAGGGCCCTGTCGCGGAGTCCTTCGCCTCCGCCGACCGCAACCCGCCGGTGTTCGACCCCGAGACCCACTCGGTCTCCATCCCGGAGGACTTCAAGAAGTCCTTCAAGGCCTGGTACGACGCCGGCTACTGGTCGATGGGACTGCCGGAGGAGCTCGGCGGGATGCCGGCCCCCCGCGCGATGGTGTGGGCCACCGGCGAGATGATGCTCGGGGCCAACCCGGCGGCGTTCATGTACGGCGCCGGCCCCGCCTTCGCCGCCGTCCTCTACGAGAACGGCACCGAGGAGCAGAAGCAGTGGGCCGCCACCTGCGTCGAGCGCGGCTGGGGAGCGACCATGGTCCTCACCGAGCCCGACGCCGGCTCCGATGTCGGTTCCGGCCGCACGAAGGCGGTCAAGCAGGACGACGGCTCCTGGCACATCGAGGGCGTCAAGCGCTTCATCACCTCGGCCGACTCCGACGACATGTTCGAGAACATCTTCCACCTGGTCCTGGCGCGCCCCGAGGGCGCCGGCCCCGGCACCAAGGGCCTGTCGCTGTTCTTCGTGCCGAAGTTCCACTTCGACTTCGAGAAGAACGAGATGGGCGAGCGCAACGGGGTGTTCGTCACCGGCGTCGAGCACAAGATGGGCCTCAAGGTCTCCACGACCTGCGAACTGACCTTCGGCGGTCACGGCGTGCCCGCCAAGGGCTGGATGGTCGGCGGCGACGAGCTCAACCAGGGCATCCGTCAGATGTTCGATGTCATCGAGCACGCGCGCATGATGGTCGGCACCAAGGCCATCTCCACCCTGTCGACCGGCTACCTCAACGCGCTCGAATTCGCCAAGGAGCGTGTCCAGGGCGGCGACATGACCGAGATGGCCGACAAGACCGCCCCGCGCGTCACCATCACCCACCACCCGGACGTGCGGCGTGCGCTGATCCGCCAGAAGGCGTTCGCCGAGGGTCTGCGCGCGGTGTACATGTACACGGCGGCCCACCAGGACGTCGAGACCGCCGCGCGCGTCTCCGGCGCCGACGGCGAGCTGGCCCATCGGGTCAACGATCTGCTGCTGCCGATCGTCAAGGGCGTCGGTTCCGAGCGCGCCTACGAGCTGCTCACCGAGTCGCTTCAGACGTTCGGCGGGTCGGGCTTCCTGCAGGACTACCCGATCGAGCAGTACATCCGCGACGCCAAGATCGACTCCCTCTACGAGGGCACCACCGCGATCCAGGCACAGGACTTCTTCTTCCGCAAGATCGCCCGTGACCGCGGCACCGCCGTGGGCCACGTGTCGGCGCAGATCAAGCAGTTCCTGGACAGCGACGCGTGCGGCGGCCGACTGGCGGCCGAGCGGGAGCTGCTCGCGACCGCTCTCGCGGACGTCGAGGCCATGATCGGCACGTGCTTCGATCACCTCATGGGTTCGCAGGACGACCCCAAGCGCCTGTACACGGTCGGGTTCGCCTCGGTGCGCGTCCTCATGGCGTTCGGTGACCTCATGATGGGCTGGCGTCTCCTGGTCGGCGCAGAGGTCGCCCTCGGCGCGCTGGACGGGGCGTCCGACGACGACAAGGACTTCTACAACGGCAAGATCGCCGCCGCCCGGTGGTTCGCCAAGAACGAGCTGCCCCTGATCAGCGCCACCCGCGCGATCGTCGCAGACCTCGACAACGAGCTGATGGAGCTGGACGAGTCCGCGTTCTGATCCCCACCTGACGGGCCCTTCCGGGTCCCCACCGTCGATCCGCCGCCCCTGCCCGGGCGGCGGATCGACTCGTTTCGCCGGATGCGGGCAGCCCACCCCACGAATCCGCTACCCGGATTCCGGATCCGCTATGCCTATGGGAGTAGCGGATCCGGAATCCGGG
>NZ_LSSV01000083.1:0-2070 GCF_001658045.1 Dietzia sp. 111N12-1
GTGAACCTGGTGGGCAACCAACTAGTGGAGCGCTCTGCCACGGTCACCGCAGCGCTCAAGATCGTCGGCATCGCGGTGCTGGCGATCGCGGGAATCCTCGCCGCGGGACTCTCCTCCCTGCCCCGGCTCATTACCGCCGCTGGACGCACGCCACCAGACCAGGGATGGGTGGGCTTTCTCGCCGGTGTCACCCTATGCATCCTGGCGTACAAGGGGTTCACCACGATCACCAACCACGGCGGGGATCTGAAGAACCCCAAGCGCAATATCGGCCGCTCAATCATTATTTCCATCGCCCTGTGCACGGCGCTCTATCTATTGATCACCGTCGCAGTCACTGCGAGCCTGACCGTGCCAGAGATCATCGAGGCCCGCGACTACGCACTGGCCGAAGCAGCCCAGCCGATGTTCGGCGACTGGGGCATGAGAATAACCGTGCTTATCGCGGTGGTCGCCACACTGTCTGGACTGATCGCGAGCCTATTCTCAGTCTCGAAGCTCTACGACATGCTCCGNAGAAATGGGCCAAGCCCCGGGCCTGCCCGGCCGGCCAGGACATCAGTCGCTCTACATCACCGCCGGGCTGGCGATCGTGATGGCCGCCTTCTTCGACCTCTCCCAGATCGCCTCCCTTGGCGCTATCTTGTATTTGGCCATGGACATTGCCATCCACTTCGGGATCATCCGCCGTCTCAAAAACGACGTCGCCGCCAACTCCTGGATCCCGTTGCTCGCGATCATCCTTGACCTCGCGGTACTGGTGCCCTTCCTGCTCACCAAGAGCCAATCGGACCCGTTCACCCTCGTCATCACCGCGCTAGTGGCCCTAGCCATCGTCCTCGCCCAGTGGCTCGCCGTGCGACACCACCAACACCAGTGAGAACACAGAGCACACCAGAGACTCCAACCAACCCAGCGCGATTCAGGCCGCACGACGCGCGTCCGCTGAGCGCGTTGAGGCGCGCATCTCCCCACACTTGTGGCACACGCCGTACCGGCTTCACCGAACCTTCACGTGAAGGACAGTTCGTCCTTCACAAACACTTGGCAGATTGGGGGTGTACCGATCAATGGTCCCGTGCACTCGGGGCTGGATCGAGCACCCAGGAGGAAACGATGCAGGCGAGATGGAGTATCAACATCACCCCTATCGAAAGGGGCGCTCGCATCGTGTTGGGTCTTCTCGGTGTCGTTGGCGGAGGAATTCTGCTCAGCCAGGCGGATTCCACGGGCGCGGTGATCGTGGAGCTGTTGTTGATCGTGGCTGGTCTGGACCTGATCGTCACTGGTGGGACCGGGCACTGTCCACTGTACAAAAAATTGGGCCGCCTCCCGCTTCGGAAAGGACACCCCTCATGAGCGAGCAATCACCCCAGGAGCGACGGCGCCAGCCACTAGACGCGCCCCCTGATCAGCCCCCCGTTGCGGGGTCGGCTTCCCCCTACAGCGATGGGCCTCTGGAAGAGCAGTACCCGCCCGAGCCCTCGAAGCCCGGACGCTCCGGTCATCGTTGGATGATGCTCGCGTGTTGTGTCCCGATGCTCGTTCTTGTCGGGGTCCTGCTGGTGACCGGGGTCGCAGGCACCGGAGTGATCGTGTTTGGCGCGCTGTGCGTGGCGATGATGGGCCTGATGATGTTCGCAATGCCCGGTGGCCACGGCCATTAACCCGCCACTACACGCTCCTGGGATCCAATCGGCTCAGCATTGAACCGACCAGGAGCGAGCACGACGCGATTTCCAAGGCTGGATGACACCGAGATGGCTGCAGCGGCCACTAGCACGATGAGTTACACCGTCAGGGGACTGACCTGCGGTGAGTGCATCGCGCGAATGATCGAGCATCTATGGGGGCTACCCGAAGTCGAGGGGGTGTCAGTCGACCTCATCAAAGACGGGCAGTCCGTCATCACGATCAGATCTTCTCCCGAAAACAGCCTGGCGCAGACCCTCACCGCGGTCGAACGGGTGGGTTTTGAGCTGACCGGCCGAATGGAGCTGACCGGGCATTGGCCGGGCCTACACGGTGCGTTGCATCCCGACGAAATGTGGTTCCCCCCGAATCGTGGAG
>NZ_LSSV01000084.1:0-2017 GCF_001658045.1 Dietzia sp. 111N12-1
GTGTTGAGGTGCTCGGCGAGCCAGGCCTCGGCGTTGAACGCCAGCAGGCGCAGGACCATCTGCAGGCCGCGGCGCGCCAGGTGGGGGCGGGCGCGCCTGGCGTCGGGGTTGATGACGTTGGCGGGCAGCTTCGCCGGGATCGGGCCCAGCACCTTCTTGGCGGCGGTCAGGTCGTCGCGGGCGGCGTCGATCGCCTGGTGGATGCCGGGCAGGGCGGCGTTCTTCTCTCTGGGGGTGCCCGGCCCGGCGAGCAGCTGGGCCAGGGCACGCTCGGCGGTGGCCAGCGCTTCCTCAGCGTCGGTAACGCTCTTGCGGGCGGCGGTGCGGGCGGGGTTGGTGATCTTGGCGGTGTTCGGGCCGGTGTCCATGGTGTAGTCGGCCAGGGCGTTGATGCCGTTGTGCTCGGCGGCGTACTTGAAGGTGTTCTCGATGCGCCACCTCGCGCGGAGCCAGTACACCAGGGCCGCCGGGTCGGCGGAGGTGTCGCTGGTCAGGATCTGCAGGACCGGCTCGCCGTCCTCGACCAGGGTCAGCTGGCGGGCCGGGCCGTAACCGTTGATCTGTACGGTCTCCTCGGCGAGGTCGACGCTGATGCGTCGCCCCTCCCGCTCGGCCGTGCACTGCTTGACCGTCCCGGTGGTGGGGGCCAGGGCGCCGCGCCGGTAGGTGATCCAGTCCATGCCCGCTTCCCGGCAGGCGGTGAACGCGGGCGGGTAGGACCCGCCGCGGTCGAAACCGAGCAGGATCGGTGCATCGGGGCCGAGGACCTCGCAGAGCTGGTCCAGGACGGCGGGCATGGTGCGGGTCAGCCCGGACGGTTCGCCGGAGGCGAAGAGCACCGCCCGGCCCCGGGCGTCACAGACCACGGTCTCCGCCCGGCCGGGCTCGGCCAGACGGCGCCGGGTGTTGTACCCCTTGGCCACCGGCCGGCCCCCGGTATAGGCCACGAAGTGGTCATCGACGTAGTACACCGGTGAGGTGGCCGGGTCCGCGGCGAGCATCCCGGCGGCGACGGTCCGCTGCACGGCCAACGGGTCGGCCCCGTCGGCTAGGGCACCCAGGCGGGTGCGCAGGGTGCGCAGCTCGGGGACCACGGCCAGCCCGACCGCGACCCCGGCGTCGGCGCGGCGCAGGTGCTTGGTCCCCTCGACCGTGCCGGCCCCGAGCGCGAAGGCCAGCGTGGCGGTGGCCAGGACCGCGACATCGTCATAGCGCCGCCCCGGTGCCCCGGTCAGGGTGGCGAAGACCCCCGCGGCGCCTGCCCGGTCCAAGAACGCGTGAGTCAGCATCGCCCCGGCGTAGCGGCACCGGTAGGTCCCCGAGGCGATCCGCGCCGACCCCTGCGCCCCGGCCCGGTCCTGCGGCGCCCGGTCCTGCGGCGCCTGGTCCTGCGGCTCGTCCTCCTGGGGCGCGTCGGCCACGACCGTCTCCGAGGTGTCCTCCAGCCCGGGCTGGACCGGTGCCGGGCCGGCCTCGGCCAGGACCCGGCCGATGACCGAACGAGCCACCCCGAACCGCTCGGCGATCCACCCCTGGCTGCGTCCCCGCCCACCGCAGCGCCTGCGCCCGCTGGCGCGCGTCAAGCCTGGCCGGGCGCCCGCGCCGGCGCGCCAGCCCCGCCGACCCCTCCCGGACCGCCCGCCCGCGCAGCATCGAGACATACGTCGCGGTCAGCCCGAAGACGCCGGCGACCTCATCGACCCGCCGCCCGGCGTCGGTCAACGCCACGATCGCCAGGTTCCGCATCCCGACATCGTCGGAGGCGTAGCGGTAGACCACGAGACGACCGTAGGTGACCACGCACACGCCGTCGCTGACGACCCGGCGCAGCACACCGGGTTCGGGCATCCCGTCGAGCTCGACCTGCTCCGCCTGTGACGACACCTCAGCAGGCTAACCACAAACCTCCAGATCTCAACGGATTTCAGGCGGCGTGTCGTCGCCAAAGCACCAAGCCAGCGCGACGCCCGAGCCCTACTTCCGGAGGTCTGAGCCTCTCCCGACACGCCGACCGACG
>NZ_LSSV01000085.1:0-2045 GCF_001658045.1 Dietzia sp. 111N12-1
TCGAGCAACGCTGCGATGCGCCCCTTGCCGCCCACTGGAGACCACCCATCCATGTCGCTCCCCCTTCCTCATCTACGTCGCATGTCGTTGGAGGGCGCGGTACAGCGTGGACCGTCCGACTCCCAGATCGCGGGCGATCGCCGACGGCCCCTCCCCCGCCTCGATGCGGGCCCGGGCCTTGTCGATCTGCTCCTCGGTCAGGACGCGCTTGCGCCCCTTGTACTTGCCCTTCGCCTTGGCGATGGCGATGCCCTCAGCCTGGCGTTCGCGAATGATGGCCCGCTCGAACTCGGCGAACGCCCCGAGTAGTGAGAGCATCAAATCTGCTCGTGGATCCTGGGCGCCGGCGGCGTACGTAGCCCTCTCGTGGATGAACTCCACGCTCGCACCCTTGGCGGTGATCTCGCCGACGATCTGCTTGAGATCGACCAGGGAACGAGCGAGTCGGTCCATCGACGCAACCACCAGCTCGTCACCATCTCGCAGGTACCTGATGCACTCTTCGAGCTTCACCCGATCGGCACGCGAGCGAGCCGACTGTTTCTCGATATAGACCCGGTCGCACTCCCCCACCGCCTCGAGCTGACGCGCCTCGTTCTGATCGGCCGCCGACACCCGCACGTACGCCACCCGCTGCCCGCGAGGACGCGAGGCTCGGCGAGCCGACTTCGGATCCGGCTTTGGCTTCGGCTCGGGCTTGCGCTCGATGATGTTTTCCGAGTCCGTCGACTCCACCCGAAAGTTCCAACCCAGCTCGTCCCGGCGCCGGAACCGAGTCCGCACGCTGCCGCGGCTGACGATGAGCACCTCCTCGCCACCGCCACCCGAACGGTTCAGCAACGTCCCGATCCGATCAGCCATGAGGAGACCCTTTCGCCCGGAATCTGTATCAATAGATCTTAGACCCGACGGGAAAGCGTTTCATAACTGCCGAAATAGACCCTGTGACACAGCTGCGACGGTTGGCGGCGTGTCGTCCCTCATGGGTGTACTGGCAGATCGCGCTGCCCAGTGGCGGCGTTCTAGCGGTGATGCCTGGCGATGGCCGCTGCCATTAGTGGTCGAGTGCCTCGAGGGCTCGGGCGGCTTGCTGGTGGCGGTAGAGGGTGGCGCGGGACCATCCGACCAAGCTGGCCGCTTCGGCGGCGGTGCGCCCCTTTCTTCGAGCACTTTGGGCAATGTCGAGTTTTTCAGCGATCACTGCGGGGTCGACCGGGGGCCGGCCGAACCTGGTGCCGCTCTGCCTCGCCGCAGCGATCCCGGCATTGACTCGCTCGGTGATGAGCTCGCGTTCGTACTCGGCCAGGGTGGCGAGCATGCCCAGCATCAACCGGCCGGAGGTGGTCTCCGGGTCGATGCCGTCCGAGAGCGACCGGATCTTCACGCCCTTGTCGCGAAGCAGGTTCACGGTATTGAGGACATCGATCAGGGAGCGACCGAGGCGGTCAATGCGCCACACCACGACGGTATCGCCGGGCTCGACGTAGTCCATCAGCCGCTTCATCCCCGGGCGCTCGATCGCGGCCCGGCTCCCCGAGGTGACGTCAGAGAAGACGTCGCGCTTCTGAACCCCGGAATCTACGAGTGCATCCAACTGCAACTGCGCGTCCTGACTCGCGGTACTGACGCGGGTGTACCCCAGATGCCTCATGGCCCGATGATGCCCCATAAACCCCTACCGAGGCCGATCCTGAGACGAATGTCGACAAGATGACTTAATGAGACACCGGCGGGTGGCCGTAGAGCCAGGAAACCTGCTCAAAAGTGGTCGCGGTCCTTGACGGTGTCTAGTGTCTTGAAAACCTTTAGGTTCTTAAGGCGCCTTCTCGACAGTTCAGCGACCACTGTATAGTTCAACATATGCTGACTGTTGCTTCTCGTGTGGATGTGATGAACCGGTTAGGGCGGGCGATGGCCGACCCGACGCGGTCCCGGATACTGCTGACCTTGCTGCAGCAGCCGGCCTACCCGGCGGAGCTGGCCCGCGATTTGGAGCTGACACGGTCGAACGTGTCGAACCATCTGGCATGCCTGCGCGACTGCGG
>NZ_LSSV01000086.1:0-1950 GCF_001658045.1 Dietzia sp. 111N12-1
ACCCACGGATATGTCAGGAGAGCCGTATTCCGGTGCGGTGTTCTGCCGCGGCTTCACGGATATGAAATCGCCGTCCTGGATTGACGCTCACGTCGCCGCATTCGCGTTCTTCGGCGGGACACCGCAGATGGTGGTGCCCGACAACCCGACCACCGCCACTCATCGGCAGAAGCAGGGCGAGGCGGCCAGGGCTGTCAACGTCCGCTACCAGCAGCTGGCCGACCATTACGGCACCGCGATCGTGCCGGCGAGGGTCCGAAAACCCCGCGACAAGGCAGCCGTGGAGTCAGCCGTGGAGGTGGTCAACAAACGCGTCATCGGTTACCTCGCCGAGGAGGTGTGGACCACCGTCGAGGCCCTGAACGCGGCGATCGCCGACCGCGTCGCCGAGATCAACACCCAGATTCGCCGGGCTGACGGTACGACCCGGTGGGAGAGGTTCGAGTCCGACGAAGCGCCGCTGCTGGCGGCCCTGCCCGACGACGGGTTCGCCACGGTGGAATGGAAGCAGCTCAAGGTCGGGCGGAACTATCACGTCTCCTGCGATTCGCAGTACTACTCGGTGCCGTACACCTTCGCCGGTCAGCTGCTGCGGGTGCGCCTGACCGCGCAGTCGGTGACGATCTTCGACGGTGACCAGGTCGTCTGCGAGCACTCCCGGCGCCACGGCCGCAAGGGCCAGTACTCGACGGTGCTGGCTCACGCCCCGAAAGAGCACCAGGGTATCGACGGCCTGTGGTCGCGGCAGTGGTTCACCGACCGTGCCCGCGGGTTCGGCCCCGCCACCGAGCAGGTGATCGCCCAGATCCTGGATCGTCACGTGATCGAGGCGCAGGGCTATCTGGACTGCCAGAACATTCTCGAGACTCTCGGCAAGAGAAGTCGACAGCGGCTCGAGGCGGCCTGCCAAGTGCTGCTCAACCAGAACAGCGTCGGCAGCTACAGCGTGCTCAAACGCGTCATGGCCACCATCGATTCCGATGGCAAAGCGCCCCGACCCGTGGTCCCGGCGGCGGCCACACGAAAGCCCCCGCCACCGGCCGGAGCCCGAGACGACGGCGCGGTGCAGGTGCGCTCGGCCGATCACTATGCGCGCGGCCGCAGCGGGGAGGGCGTGTGATGTTCACGGAGATCGATCACCAGAAGTTCCGCAATCTGCGCATCACGCACGTGGCGACCCGGTTCGAGGAGCTGATCAGCGATGAGGCCAATGACGAGCTCACCCCGGAGCAGATCTTTCTCACCGCCGTCGACGACGCCTTGGACCAGCGCCAGGCCCACCGGATCGACAAGCTGATCCGAGCGGCGAAGTTCCCGATCCCGCAGGCCTCGATCGCGGAGATCAACTACCAGGAAGGACGCGGGATCACCCCGGTGCGGATGAAACGCTACGCCGGGCACCACTGGCGCCAAGACCCCACCAACCTGCTGGTCCTCTCACCGACCGGCGGCGGGAAAACCTACCTGGCCTGCGCGATCGGCATCGCCGCCTGCCAGAACGGGCACACCGTCACCTACGCCCGCATGGACGAACTCGCCCGGCGGCTGGTCATCGCCCGCGGCGACGGCATCCGCCACCAGAAGATGCTCAACGACCTCTCGGACGTGGAGCTGCTGATCATCGACGATTTCCTGACCGTGGGCATCGATCCTGAGGCCGCGAACGACTTGTTCGCCGTGTTGGCCAACCGGGAGCACCGGCTGCCGACGATGATCGCTTCCCAATCCCGGCCGGCGTACTGGCTCGAGGCGCTGCCTGACCGGGTCGCCGCGGACTCCATCGTCAACCGCCTGGCCAACAACGCCCGCGAGATCAACCTCGGCGAAGTCGACATGCGCCGACAGCGCGACGACCAAGCCCGAGCCGCTACCGGCTACTGGGAGTAACCCCCGACGGTGCCGGCCCGCTTCACACACGGGCCGGTTCCGGGTCGCCGGAATGGCGGTACC
>NZ_LSSV01000087.1:0-1738 GCF_001658045.1 Dietzia sp. 111N12-1
CAGACGACCTGGTCACCGTCGAAGAGCGTCACCGACTGCGCGGTCAACCGGACTCGCAGCAGTTGACCGGCGAAGGTGTACGGCACCGAGTAGTACTGCGAATCGCAGGAGACGTGATAGTTCCGTCCGACCTTGAGCTGCTTCCACTCCACCGTGGCGAACCCGTCGTCTGGCAGCACCGCCAGCAGCGGCGCCTCATCGGACTCGAATCGCTCCCACCGTGTCGTACCGTCAGCCCGGCGAATCTGGGTGTTGATCTCGGCGACGCGGTCATCAATCGCCGCGTTCAGGGCCTCGACGGTGGTCCACACCTCCTCGGCGAGGTAGCCGATCACGCGCTTGTTGACCACTTCCACTGCTGACTCCACGGCCGCTTTGTCGCGGGGTTTGCGGACCCGCGCCGGCACGATCGCGGTGCCGTAGTGGTCGGCCAGTTGCTGGTAGCGGACGTTGACAGCCCTGGCCGCCTCGCCCTTGGCCTGCCGGTGGGTGGCGGTGGTCGGGTTGTCGGGCACCACCATCTGCGGCGTCCCGCCGAAGAAGTCGAACGCTGCGACGTGAGCGTCGATCCACGACGGGGACTTCATATCCGTAAAACCGCGACAGAACACCGCACCGGAGTACGGCAGCACCGCCACGAACAAGTACAGCTTGGTGACCTCACCGGTGACCGCGTCGAGGACCTCGAGGGTGTCGCCGGCCCAGTCGACCAGCATCGTCCTGCCGGGTTCGTGATGCAGCGTGGCCACGACGTCCTTGATGCGGGCGTGGTCGGCGAACAGGGCGCAGTACTGGGAGTACCCGTACTTCTTCCCGGCCCCGACGGGGTCCGCGAGATATTTGCCCCAGGCCTGCTGGATGGTGAAGTGCCGGTTGAACTTCATCGACGCCAGCACCCGATCAAAATCGGGCTTGGTGTAGTCCTCCGAGACGCGTTTGCGCCCGTCGGGGAACATCCCGGCGATCTCGGCCGGGTTCATCGACGACGCTTGGCCGGCGGTGATGCCGTACGCGGTGATCGTCTTCTTCACCGCCGCGATCTCCCGACGCGAACACCCGACGGCGGCGACGATCTCGCTGTAGCTATGCCCGGCCAGCGCCAACGTCATGATGGCCTTGTACTCGGCCACATCAGCCTCCTCAAATAGGAAGAAGCGGCGCAGTCGCGCCGCCTCACCCCGAGCAGACCACCCCGCCCGCCCTAAGGAGTACCGAGTCGCCGGAATCGAAGTACCGGATCGCCGGACTAGGCGTACCCACTAGCCCTATCTGCCACTTCGACGGCGTCCGCGTTCTCGGGGTCGATTAGCACAAGCGGAAACACGTCCGCGGCGACGGTTCGTCTTCGTTCGTCACCGTCCTGGTCGACCTGACCCCGGTGGTGGACGGCACCGGCCCGTCGCGCCTGCTGGACATGGTCCCCGGGCGCTCGGCGAAGGTGCTCACCGAGTGGCTCGATGCCCGCGACCAGGTGTTCCGTGACCGAGTCAAGGTTGTCACGATGGACGGATTCGCCGGCTACCACGCCGCCGCCGCCAAAACCGTGCCCGCTGCTCGGACGGTGATGGATCCATTTCACGTCGTGCAGCTTGCCGCCGACAAGCTCACCGTGTGCCGCCAACGCATCCAGCAGGCCACCACGGGGCACCGCGGCCGCACCGGCGATCCCCTTTACGGGATCCGCCGGACCCTGCGCACTCGGGTCGAACTGCTGACCGACAAACAGAAGGTCCGCCTG
>NZ_LSSV01000088.1:0-1567 GCF_001658045.1 Dietzia sp. 111N12-1
GAAGTTGTGTTCGGCGGTGACCTACTCTCCCACACCCTCACGAGTGCAGTACCATCGGCGCTGGCAGGCTTAGCTTCCGGGTTCGGAATGGGACCGGGCGTTTCCCTGCCGCTATGGCCGCCGTAACTCTGTGAAACAAGGCCCACGTGTTTTTGCGTGGGTGTGTTGTTTCAGATACTGCACAGTGGACGCGTTGCGATTCTTTAGGGGCTGTTTGTGTGTAAGCCCTCGGCCGATTAGTACCGGTCACCTGCACGCATTGCTGCGCTTCCAGTTCCGGCCTATCAACCCCATGGTCTGTGGGGGGCCTTAACCACGCGAAGGTGGTGAGAAACCTCATCTTGGAACAGGCTTCCCGCTTAGATGCTTTCAGCGGTTATCCCTTCCGAACGTAGCTAACCAGCGATGCTCCTGGTGGAACAACTGGCACACCAGAGGTTCGTCCGTCCCGGTCCTCTCGTACTAGGGACAGCCTTCCTCAAGTTTCTTACGCGCGCGGCGGATAGAGACCGAACTGTCTCACGACGTTCTAAACCCAGCTCGCGTGCCGCTTTAATGGGCGAACAGCCCAACCCTTGGGACCTACTCCAGCCCCAGGATGCGACGAGCCGACATCGAGGTGCCAAACCATCCCGTCGATATGGACTCTTGGGGAAGATCAGCCTGTTATCCCCGGGGTACCTTTTATCCGTTGAGCGACACCGCTTCCACTTGCCGGTGCCGGATCACTAGTCCCGACTTTCGTCCCTGCTCGACGTGTCAGTCTCACAGTCAAGCTCCCTTGTGCACTTGCACTCAACACCTGATTGCCATCCAGGCTGAGGGAACCTTTGGGCGCCTCCGTTACTCTTTAGGAGGCAACCGCCCCAGTTAAACTACCCACCAGGCACTGTCCCTAACCCAGATCATGGGCCGAGGTTAGACGTCCAATACGATCAGAGTGGTATTTCAACAACGACTCCACACACACTGGCGTGCATGCTTCACAGTCTCCCACCTATCCTACACAAACCGAATCGAACGCCAATACCAAGCTATAGTAAAGGTCCCGGGGTCTTTTCGTCCTGCCGCGCGTAACGAGCATCTTTACTCGTAGTGCAATTTCGCCGAGTCTGTGGTCGAGACAGCAGAGAAGTCGTTACGCCATTCGTGCAGGTCGGAACTTACCCGACAAGGAATTTCGCTACCTTAGGATGGTTATAGTTACCACCGCCGTTTACTGGGGCTTAAATTCTCAGCTTCGCCTTGCGGCTAACCGGTCCTCTTAACCTTCCAGCACCGGGCAGGCGTCAGTCCGTATACATCGACTTACGTCTTCGCACGGACCTGTGTTTTTAGTAAACAGTCGCTTCTCTCTGGTCTCTGCGACCACCCCCAGCTCAGATCGCAAGGATCGTCACCGGGCGTGGTCCCCCTTCTCCCGAAGTTACGGGGGCATTTTGCCGAGTTCCTTAACCACAGTTCTCTCGATCGCCTTGGTATTCTCTACCTGATCACCTGTGTCGGTTTGGGGTACGGGCCGTGTATGAACTCACTAGAGGCTTTTCTCGGCAGCATAGGATCACTG
>NZ_LSSV01000089.1:0-1521 GCF_001658045.1 Dietzia sp. 111N12-1
CCCCGCCGGCCAGGCCGATGGCCTGCCAGAGAAGGAGCGCGCGAGCCGGGGCGTGCATCGGCCAGCGCGCGCGAGCCAACAGAACCGGCACCGGCCACGCCAGGGCCAGGGCGACCCCGGCCAACAGGAGCCCCACGTCACCGGTGGACATCGCCGACTGGAGGATCAGCCGTGGCCCTTCAGTAGCGTGCGTAACGCCGCCGCCTCATCGTTGGAGACACCGCCGACGAACCGTGCAAGTACCGCGTGCCGGTCCCGAGAGTCACCCAGGACTTCGTGCATGAGTTCCGCGACGTACTCCTCCCGCGAGGCCACAGCGCGGTAGCGGTGGGGGCGCGCGGTGCGATCCGAGACGACCAGACCTTTGCGGGCAAGGCGGCTCAAGACCGTGAGCAGGGTGGTCACGGCGGGCGGGCGCTCCCGGGAGCTGTCGAGCACGCCCTTGACGTCGTACGCCGTCACCGGCCCACTGTGGTCCCAGATTACGTCCATAACGGCACGCTCCAACTCGCCCAGGGTCGCCACGGTGATCCTCTCCTCCTGCTGTGTAGCCGGATTCTATCAGTGGCGAAAGAAATTCGACTCTCGGTAGAAATATTTCTACGCTATGTAGAATGCCGATGGCGGGTGAACACGACACCCGATCCGGTGAAAGGGGTTGGCGTCCTATGGACGTTGTCGAGATCGCACGCTGGCAGTTCGGCATCACGACCGTCTACCACTTCCTCATGGTCCCGCTCACTATCGGACTCGGGGCGATGGTTGCCGTGATGCACACCGCCTGGGTGCGCAGCGGCCAGGAGAAATTTCTCCGGATGACCAAATTCTGGGGAAAGCTCTACCTCATCAACTTCATCCTCGGCGTGGCCACGGGCCTGGTCCAGGAGTTCCAGTTCGGAATGGCCTGGAGCGAGTACTCCCGGTTCGTCGGGGACGTGTTCGGTGCCCCGCTCGCGCTCGAGGGTCTGCTCGCCTTCTTCCTCGAATCGACCTTCCTCGGTATCTGGATCTTCGGCTGGGGCAGGCTGCGCAAGGGCGTGCACCTCGCGGCCCTGTGGTGCGCGGTGATCGGATCCTGGGTCTCGGCGTACTTCATCATCGTCGCCAACTCGTGGATGCAGCACCCCGTGGGCGTTGAGCTCGGCGAGGACGGCCGGCCGGTCATGACTGACGTGTGGGCCGTGCTCACCAACAACACCGCACTGGCAGCGTTCACCCACGCCGTCTTTGGTGCGCTCGTGGTGGGAGGGATGTTCCTGCTCGGGATCGCCTGGTACCACCTGTGGCGCCGCCGGCATGACGGGATCGACACCGTCGACGAGCGCGGGCACGTGATCGTGGGGCAGGCCCAGGACATACCAGGACGCGACCGCACCGACCACGGCGTCTGGATCTGGTCCCTGCGATTCGGCGCGATAGTCGCCATGGTGGGGTTCCTCGGCACAGTCGTCACCGGCGACATCCAGGGCAAACTCATGTACGAGCAGCAGGGCGTCGACATGCCGGGTATCCGCGACCTCG
>NZ_LSSV01000090.1:0-1507 GCF_001658045.1 Dietzia sp. 111N12-1
CGGCCGAGAGCGACAGTGAGCACCCGCTGGCCAGAGCCGTGGTCGGGGCCGCAAGGGCCCGCGAACTGACCGTGGCGAAGGCGACCGACTTCTCCTCCTCGCCAGCTGTGGGCGTGAAGGCCACGGTGGAGGGCACCGTGGTCGAGGTCGGCGGCCCCTATCTCCTCGACCAGCACGATCGCGACGAACTCCCCGTCGCCGATCAGTGGCGTACCGAGGGCGCGATCATCCTGCACGTCCTCGCCGAGGGCCGGGTGATCGGCGCGCTGCGGTTGGCCGATGAGATCCGGCCCGAGTCCCGTGACGCCGTCGACGCGCTCCATGCTGCCGGTGCGCAGGTCGTCATGATCACCGGCGATGCTCAGGCCGTCGCTGACACCGTCGCCGCCGAGCTCGGCATCGACCGGGTCTTCGCCGGGGTCCGGCCCGAAGACAAGGCCGCCAAGGTCGCCCAACTCCAGCACGAGGGCCGCAAGGTCGCCATGGTCGGCGACGGGGTCAACGACGCGCCCGCACTGGCCCAAGCCGATGTGGGCATCGCCATCGGCGCCGGGACCGACGTGGCGATCGGCTCCGCGGGGGTCATCCTGGCCTCATCGGATCCCCGCTCTGTGCTCTCGGTCATCGAACTCTCCCGGGCGAGCTACCGCAAGATGAAGCAGAACCTGTGGTGGGCCGCCGGCTACAACCTTGCCGCCGTGCCTCTCGCCGCCGGCGTGTTGGCTCCGATCGGATTCGTGCTGCCCATGGGCGTCGGCGCCATCCTCATGTCCGCCTCCACCGTCGTCGTTGCTCTCAACGCGCAGCTGCTGCGCCGTCTCGACCTCCGCCCGGACACCGTCACCACAGCGATGCAACGAGGATGAGTCCGATGAACACCACCCACTCCACTCGGAGACGAGCCGCGATCGCGCTCGTTGCCGCCGCTGCCCTGACCCTGACCGGCTGCTCGCCCGGGCCCGCCGAAAATGCAGTACCCAACTGGCCTCCCGCGTCGTTGGAGCACTACGACCTCGCCGGCCTCGAGGCACCCCAGATCATCAACACGCTCGACACCATGCCGGTGGCCGACAGGCCGAACGATCTGATCGCCTCGGTGCAGCCGACTGAGCTCGTCTTGACCAGTGGCGATGAGAGCCTCGAGACGATTCCTATTCCAGAGGACCAGTTCTATCTGTCAGTGGCTCCGTATTACACGAGCACCCACCCCTGCCGATTCCACAGCCTGACCACTTGCCTCGGCGAGATCGCCAACGAACAGGTGCACGTCACAGTCATCGATAACGCCTCCGGTGACACCCTCATCGACGAACCGCGCACCACCTACGACAACGGCTTCCTCGGGCTCTGGCTACCGCGAGGCATCACGGCCACGCTCACCATCGACCACGACGGCAGAACGGCCACCGCTCCGATCTCCACGGGCGACGACGACCTCACCTGCCTGACCACTATGCAACTCGCCTGACATCCCCACTCGCGCTGGAGTGTTCCCGCTAAAGTGGCC
>NZ_LSSV01000091.1:0-1387 GCF_001658045.1 Dietzia sp. 111N12-1
GGACCCTTCAATCCCCAAGCATGGCACCGGGTCGCTGTCGAGACCAAGGCGAGTGTGCTCGCGACGGCACCATCGGCGATCCGTCGGCTGGCTCCGGTGTTTTCGGAGATCGGGGTGCCTCAGACGCTGCGCACAGTCGCCGCCGCAGGTGAACCGCTCACCGCTACTGTGGCCAGTTCCTGGGAATCGACCGGCGCGCCGATAGTCCGCAACGGATACGGTCTCTCGGAGGTCGGCATGGTTCTAGGGGACGCTTTCGGGCCCGGCCCGACAGCACGACCGGGAATGCTCACCCACCCGATTCCGGGCTTCGATCCCTTTCTAGTCGGCCCAGACGGTTCGCCATCGCTTGCAGATGAGCCCGGGCTCATCGCCGTTCGTCGACCGCGGCATCAGATGTCCGCAGGTTACGAAAATGCCCCTGCGCAGTGGCAGCAAAGTTGGCACGGTGAGGTCTTTGTCACCGAAGACCGAGCCCGCATCGACGGCGAGGGGCGATGGATGATCGAGGGACGAGCGGACGACATGATCATCACCTCTGGACATAACGTGAGTCCGGTCGAGGTGGAGGATGCGATTCTCAAGCACCCCGCAATCACAGAAGCTGCCGCGGTCGCCTACGCCGATCATGCTCGCGGTGATGTGGTGCGAGCCGTCGTAGTGGCTCCACAACCCGGAATAGACGTCGACGAACTAACCCGCCAACTCAAAGACCTTGTCGCACAACATGTGGGCAAGTATGCATCGCCGCGTGTCGTTACCTTCGTCGATGCGCTTCCGCGCAACGAAGTTGGAAAGCTGCGACGAGCCTCGCTACGGCCACAGTAGCGAAACCTCACACTGGAAGGACATCAACAATGCCCGATAACATAGTTCGCGCAATTCTGATAGCCCACGTCCAGCCCAAGGACAATCTGGAGGACGAGTTCAACCGCTGGTATGACGACATCCACATACCGCAAGTCGTTGACCGAATTGCTGGTGTGGTCTCGGGAAAACGTTACCGGTATGCCGAAGAACAACTTGTCGATGCTTCTGGCGCCCCGCCGACTAGGTATCTGACAATGTACGAGATCGAAACCCACGATCTCGCCGACACCGTCGACCGCCTCGGAGCAGCGCTTACCGACGGCACCCTAGACATGTCGGAGTCGCTCGATACCGAGAACCAGCCGCCGATCCTGCACTTCTATGGCTCGGTCAGCAGCTGACTCTGCACTACCTCCTGGAAAGAGGCCTACCTTGACCATCGACGATTTGGACCACGACCGGCGTCCTGTAGCCGAGCGATAAGTGGCCCTTCCGGATCCGGAGTGCGTAGCTGGGGTTCGCCGGTGATGCGGTGAGGCACAAAATGTAGGGGTCCTGGGGCGTGTGACGATGCAGG
>NZ_LSSV01000092.1:0-1380 GCF_001658045.1 Dietzia sp. 111N12-1
CTGAAGGGCCTCGTCGGTCATGATGGTCTCGAATTCAATGGGGGCCAGTCTGCCGAGGCGGTCCTGCCGTCTACGACGGACCCGGCCATCAGGTTGGTCGCAGTCGGCTGATGGGTGGTTACACCTGGCGCCCGGCGTCTTCGGCCCGCAGGATCGCCGGCAGAACCACGTGTGGCTCGGGGATCATCCCGGGTGTGACGCGGTGCCGGAATACCCAGTAGCTCCATGCCTGGTAACAGAGGATCACGGGCAGCGCCACGACCGTGATGGCGGTCAACACGCCGAGGGTATAGGTGCTGTGCGCCGCGGACTGCACTGTGATGTCGAAGGCACTGTCGATTGTGGACGGCAGCAGAACCGGGAACATGGCCAGGAAGATCGCGGCCAGTCCGAAAAGGCCGGTGCCGGCATAGCCGGTAAACGCGAGCCCTTCCCGGCCCGCGCGTGCCTGAGCCCATCCGACGCCACCGGAGACCACGGCGAGAAGGGCGACCGTCCACCCCGCCGGTCCGGCATCGTGCTCGAATTGCACCATCGCAATCCAGACGAGCAGCGGCAGCAGGCAGAGGGGAGCCCACCGGACGGCGAAACCGGATGCGCGCCGCCGCACTGGGCCGTCGGCCTTGAGCGCCAGGAATGTGGCGGAGTGGGCCAGGGCAAATCCCACCACGGCGAGGCCACCGACGAGGGCGGGCCACGAGAGCCAGGCAAAGGGGCCGCCGACGCGGTCGCCGTTGCCGTCGATCGGCAGTCCGATCGAGGTGAGGGCGAGCAGCGCGCCGATGAAGAAGGCGACGGCCGCGGAACCGAGGCCGATCATGTACGTCCAGAACGTTGCCCAGGCTTTCGTGGCGACCTTGCCGCGGTACTCGATACCGNCGCCCAGACCCTTGTGCCGACCTTGCCCCGGTACTCGATACCGACGGCCCGCAGGATGAGTCCGAGCAACGCGAGGGTCAGCGGCACGTAGAGGGCGGACAGTAGCGCGGCGTACCAGGGCGAGAATGCGGCGAAGAGGGCAGCGACGGCGGTGATGAGCCATACCTCGTTGCCGTCCCAGACGGGGCCGATGGTGTTGAGCATGACGCGGCGGTCGCGTTCGCTGCGGGTCGAGAAGATCATGTGCATGCCCACGCCCAGATCGAATCCCTCGAGCAGGAGGTACCCGGTCCATAGGAGGGCGATGGCGACAAACCAGATGATTGCAAGGGGTTCCATGGTTGTTCCTCGTCTCGTGGTCAGTAGGCAAACGCCAGCACGTCGTCGTGCTTGCCGTCTGGGTCGTCGACGTCGTCGTCCTTACCTACGAGTTCGGGCATTGCACTGGCGACTCCACCGCGCGTATACCGCACCAGCAGGTACACCTCGACGACCAGCAGA